>JANMQB010000313.1:0-6661 GCA_031370155.1 Hyphomicrobiales bacterium
GCCCTCGCGCAGCGCCAGCGCCTGGGCCGACTGGATGAAACCGCGCGAGCGCTCGGTGTATTTCTCGAAATCCATGATCTCTCCTCCTCGGCGCGTTCAGGGGCCTCGATCGAGCACCCCCGCAACGCCGTCATCGGCTGATTGCAAAGAGATATAGGAAGGGGGACGCAAAGAAAAAGGGCCGGAACAGCCGGCCCTTCGCCAAAATGATCCAGATCAATCCACCTGCGGCGGCGTCTCCGGAGCGGCCGCCTCGTCGGCGGTCTCGCCGTCCTGGCGCGGCCGGCGCTCATTGCGCGGGCGGCGTTGCGGCTGCTCTTCACCCGCTTCCGCGGTGGGGATGACGGCGGGGCGGCGCAGGAAGGACGGTGCCTCCCATTGGCCGCCTCCGGGGGCTTCGCCGCCGTTGCCGTTGCCGGGATTAGCCTCGCGCGGCTGCTCCTCCGGCCGCGGCTGCGGGCCTGCCTCGCGCGGCTGCTCGCCGGCGGGCTGACGCTCGCGCCGGTCCGTCCAGCGCGGACGGAAACGCTCGCGGCCACCCTGTTGTTCGCGCGGCCGGAAATTCTGCTGCTGGCGCTCGCCCTCGGAGCCACCCTGGGGTGCCGGGGCATCAGGCTGATCGCTCAATCCCGGCAGGCTTGCCGCTTGAACCTGGCCGTCCTCGGCCTCGCCCTTCGTGCCCTCATCGTCGCCCTCGTCGTCGAACTCCTCGCCCGGGCGGCGGAATTGCGGCTGCATCTGCTGCTGATAGGCCTGGGCCGCGGCGACGATGCGGAGATAATGTTCCGCATACTGATAATAGCTCTCGGCCATCACGATGTCGCCGGAAACTTGCGCGTCGCGGCCGAGCTGCAAATATTTCTCCGCCACCGTCTGCGCCGTGCCGCGCACCTTCACGTCCGGTCCGTTGCTCTCGTAAATCCGGCTCAACGGGTTGCCGCCGCCTCCGCCTCCCCCGCCGCTACCACTACCACTACCACTACCATGATGGCGATTGCGGCTGCGGCCGCGCTTGTTGTGCTGCACAGGTCTCATGCGATATCCATTTTCGACGTTTGAATGTTCATTGCGGCCAAAGCCGTCCTATCCCGCCAAGCCGCGCGGGCGATGAAGGCAAATCGACTCAATCCTGAGTCTTCCCAAAACCGAACCCTGTGGTTGTGGTAAGCTTTTCTTCTGCCGCTGGCATTTCCTGGCCCGGAAGTGCCGTCCCTCAACTGCGCCGGGAAATCGGCCGGCGCGATCGCATAGAGCAGAATGATTTACCGACTCCTATTTAGCCGAGGTGGGGCCGCTTTCCAATGACTATTTTGGCCCGTGTCCACAGGACGCAGCATTAAGCCTTATAAAAGGTAAGGCAGCGGATGTGGCCGCCCAGGTCGCGGGCCCGGCCCTGGCAGGTTAACCCTGTTGCAGCGAAGATCGCCTCGACCGCGGCGCTCTGGCCGGCACCGATTTCCACCAGAACCACCCCTCCGGGAGCCAGATGGCCGCCCGCCCCGGCGGCGATCCGCCGGAAGGCCTCGAGCCCGTCCGGCCCGCCATCCAGCGCCCGCGGGGGATCGAAATCGCGCACATCGGCGGCAAGCCCGGCAATCTCGCCCAGGGGAATATAGGGCGGATTGGAGAGGATCAGGTCGAAATGGCCGGCCACGCCCTCGAACCAGTTGCCGTGGACGAAGCCCACCCGCCCGTTAACCTTGTGCCGCCCGGCGTTGCGCTCCGCCACCGCGAGCGCCGCCGCCGACAGATCGGTGGCCACCCCGGTGGCGTCGGGCCATTCGGCCAGCAGGCTGACGATGATGGCGCCCGAGCCGGTGCCGAGATCGAGCAGCCGCTTGGCCCCGGGCCTTGGCCGCCGCGCCAAGGCGGCATCGATCAGCGTTTCCGTATCGGGCCGTGGATCGAGTACGGCAGGCGTGACCTCGAAGCCGCGACCATGGAATTCGCGTTCGCCCAGGATGCGCGACACGGGCTCCCGTGCGGCGCGCCGCGCCACCAATGCGCGGAAGCGCTGCGCCGCGGCGGCATCGATCGCCCGGTCCGCATCGGCGGCGATCTCCTCATGGGCAAGGTGGGCGGCGTGCTGCAGCAGAAGCCGGGCATCCAGCGCGGCCGTCGCGATTGCCGCCGCCTCGAAGGAGCGCCGCGCTTCGGCGATCAGCCGCCGCGCGGTCTCAGGCGGCATCGGCATCCTGTGCCGCCAGCAATTCCGCCTGGTGCTCGGTCATCAGCGCCTCGATCAGCTCGTCAAGCGCCGGCCCCTCGATGATTTGGTCAAGCTTGTAGAGGGTCAGATTGATGCGGTGATCGGTGATGCGGCCTTGCGGAAAATTATAGGTGCGGATGCGCTCGGAACGGTCGCCGGTTCCGACCTGGCCCTTGCGCTGGGCCGAGCGTTCGGCGTCGATGCGCCGGCGCTCCTGCTCGTAAAGCCTGGCGCGCAGGATCTTCAGCGCCTTGTTCTTGTTCTTGAGCTGGGATTTTTCGTCCTGCTGGATGACCACCAGGCCGGTCGGGAGATGGGTGATGCGCACCGCCGAATCGGTGGTGTTGACCGACTGGCCGCCGGG
This sequence comes from Hyphomicrobiales bacterium, assembly GCA_031370155.1. GTDB lineage: Bacteria > Pseudomonadota > Alphaproteobacteria > Rhizobiales > Aestuariivirgaceae > Aestuariivirga. Next base: position 2,574 of record JANMQB010000313.1, read on the forward strand.
CCCCGAGGCGCGGAACACGTCGATGCGCAAATCCTTGTCCTCGATCTTGATGTCGACCTCCTCGGCCTCGGGCAGGACGGCAACGGTGGCCGCCGACGTATGGATGCGCCCCTGCGTCTCGGTGTCCGGCACCCGCTGCACCCGGTGCACGCCGGATTCGAATTTCATCCGCGCATAGACGCCCGAGCCGGAGATGGTGGCGATCGCTTCCTTGTAGCCGCCATGCTCGCCGTCGCTGGCCGAGATGATCTCGACCCGCCAGCCCTTGGAGGCGGCATAGCGCTGATACATGCGGAACAGATCGCCGGCGAAGATCGCCGCCTCGTCACCGCCGGTTCCGGCGCGCACTTCCACAATGACATTGCGTTCGTCGGCGGCATCCTTGGGCAAAAGCAGCAGGCGGATATCGTGTTCGAGCCTGGTGATGGCCTCGTCCAGCGCGGCGCGTTCGGCCGCCGCCATCCCAGCCAGCTCACCGCCGGCTTTGAGCATGTCCTCGACGCCGCGCCGCTCGTCATAGGTCTTGACCAGCGCCTGGGCGGCCTTCGCCGCCGGTTCGATCTCGGCATATTCCTTGGAGAGCCTGACGAAGGCATCGCCGGAGGCGCCGCTCGACAATTGATGTTCGAGGGTGGCGAAACGCTGGATGATGCGGTCGAGTTTTTCTCGCGGAACGGCGGTCATGGGCGGCGCTTGTAGCGGATGCCCAAGCCCTTCGCAAAGACCGCCGGGTCCGTCAGGCGAAATATTCGGTCAGCCGGTCCCAGTACATTTTTTGCCATCCGCCGGCGAGGTGATCTTCCTGGCCATCGGGAATGCCGGTGTGGTCGAAGATCAGCTTCGTGCCGGAACCGTCCTTGCTGAAGTTGAAGCTGACGATGGAATAGACGCCCTTGGGCCAGTTCTTGGCGCGCCAGGCCTGGACAATGCGCTTGTTCTCGACGAGGTCGAGATTGATGCCCGCGACATAGCCGCCGTGGGCCGAGAAGGCGCCGCCAACCTTCTTGCTGATCTTGGCCGCCCCATTCTTGGTGAAGGCTGCATGTTTGCGCGATTCCATCAGCGCCGCGTAGACCTCCCCGGGCTTGGCCTTGAAGGTCACTTCCTGGTGAATGGTTCCCGGCATCGCTGCCTCCCGCCGCAATACTAAACCAATTGGTTTACTTATCCGCGATGCGTGAAGACCTGTCAAGCTACCGGGCCAAGCGACTCGATCTCATCCCAGAATAGTCCGGCTGAATTCTAGCCGTTATCGTCCAGCGACTTGATGTCAAGCGGGCGGCCGACCAGGATTTCGCCGGGCGGGCCGAGAATGCCCTTTTCCTTGCCGTCGATCACGTAGCTGAGCAGGCCGCCGTCGCGGGCGATGACCACCAGGCCTTGGCGGTCGGGCACCGCATAGGTTTCGCCCTTCATCAGCATGCGGGTCATCACCACCTCGCCTTGCGCATCCTCGATCCGCACCCACACCGGCGCCCTGGCCTTGAGCACGAGACGCGAAGCGCCATTACCGGCGGCCGGCGTCATCGCCTCTTCCATGGGAATACGGTCGACAATTTTGCCTGAAGGCTGCGCAGGCGGAACACCTTCGCCTTCGATCAACCCGGCCAGGCCGGTCAGATTTGTGCCCGCCATTTCATCCGGCGCCGGCGGCCGATCGTCGGGCATCGCCTCCTGGGTGATCTTGATTTGCACCGTCTTCTTGGCCGTGGAGGCGGTCGGCATCGGATCGCCCGATTCGGCGGCCTGCGGCTTGATGGCGGCATCATCGGGCGCAGGCATCATCATGAAGCTGGCGCCGGCGAACAGGAAAATGGCCCCCGCCAGCGACGCGACAAGCCCGCCGGGGCCGCCCGGCAGGTCGGACAGCTTGAAATCGAACCGCGGCATGCGCGGCAGCTTGCCGAAGCTCAGGACCTTGGCGCTCGACAGCGGCGCCGGATTGGCCGGATGCCGCACCCGCGGCGCCACCTGCGGCCGCGGCAGGAAGCGGGCATAGTGATGCACCAGCGGATCGGGATCGAAACCAAGATATTGCGCATAGATGCCGATCATCTCGAGCGCCTCGAGCCGGTGCGGCATGCGCGTCATGTCGCCGTATTCGATGGCCTCGACATGGTAGGGATGGATGCCGGTGGCCTCTCCCGCCTGTGCCAGGCTCTCGCCGCGGCGCTGGCGTTCGCGCTGCAGGAACCAGCCCGCCTCACCGGCCGGATCGAGGGCGCCGTCGGGTTTCCGGCGGAAACGGGCCGGGACCTCCACGAGGTTTTCGCCGTCTTCGCGAATCTGGCTGTCTTGGGCGTCCATGCTGCAACACTCTCGCGCGACCGGACCTTAACGGTCCACTAACCTGATTATCCCCGACAATGACCGAGAATGGTTAGCAGGCAGCTAACGGCGGCGCAGCAATTGTCCGCTTAAAGAACCACGCCGTTGCGCTGGGCGAATTCCAGGAGTTCCGGCCGGATCGAGTGCAGCGGGCTTTCGAGCAGCGGCTTCATGAAGGCCCAGAGCTTGTCCCGGTCGAGCGACAGGATCATCGCCTTGACCGGTCCCACCGCCGAGGGAACCATGGAGATGGAGGTGAGCCCGATGCCGACCAGACCCATGGCCTCGAGCGGACGCCCGCCGAGCTCGCCGCACAGCGTCACCGGCTTCGCGTGCCGGGCCGCCTTCTCGACAATGAGCCGCATTGCTCCCAGCGCCGAAGGGCTCAAGGGATCGTAGCGCCCGGCGAGCCGTGGATTGCCGCGGTCGGAGGCGAACAGGAACTGCACCAGATCGTTGGAGCCGATCGAGGCGAAATCGACCAGCGGCAAGAGCTGGTCGAGCTGCCAGATGACCGAAGGGATTTCGATCATCACGCCGAGCAGGAGCCGGGCCGGCAGTTGATGGCCGCGCGCCGCGAGATAGGCCTTCTCGGCCTCCACCGCCTCCGCCGCCCGCCGGTATTCCTCGACATCGGCGATCATCGGGAACATGATTTTCATGGCTTGGCCGGCGCCCGCTATGAGCAGTGCCCGGAGCTGCAGGCGCAGCAGGGCCGGCCGGTCGAGCGCCATGCGGATCGAGCGCCAGCCCATGGCCGGGTTGTCCTCCTTCGGCTGCCGCAGATAGGGCAGTACCTTGTCGGCGCCGATATCGAGGGTGCGGAAGACGACCGGTTTGCCGTTCGCCTGCTCGATGATCGCCGAATAATGGCGGACCTGCGAGGTGAGCCGCGGGAAGCGTTGCGCCATCATGAAATGCAATTCGGTGCGGTACAGGCCGATGCCGTCGGCGCCCGAATCGTGCAGGTGCGGCAGGTCGACGATGAGGCCGGCATTGATGTTGAGTTCGATCCTTGTGCCGTCGCGGGTGACCGCCGGAACATCGCGCAGTGCCGCATACTGCGCCTGCCGCCGCGCATAGAAGCGCACCTTCTCGGCATAGGCCTTCTGCAGATCGTTCGACGGGCGCACGAAGATCTCGCCGGTGCCGCCGTCGATGACGATGGGACTGCCGGTATCGATCAGATCGATCAGGCCCTCCGCCTGGCCGACGGCGGGAATACCGAGTGCGCGGGCCACGATCGCCACATGGCTGGTCTTGCCGCCCTCCTCGAGCACGACGCCGCGCAGCTTGGCACGGTCGTAATCAAGAAGCTCGGCGGGCCCCATGTTGCGCGCCACGATGATGGCGTTCTGCGGCAGGCCGCCGCGCGAGGCGGTGGCGATGGCGCCGGTGAGGATGCGCAACAGCCGGTTCGCCAGATCGTCGAGATCGTGCATGCGTTCGCGCAAGTAGGGATCGGGGGTGCGCTGCATGCGGGCCCGGTTGTCGTTCTGCACCCGCTCGACCGCCGCCTCCGCCGTGAGGCCAGTATCGACGGCCTCGCGCAGCCGGCTGACCCAACCCTTGTCATGGGCGAACATGCGGATGGTCTCGAGCACGTCGGAATAATCGCCGCCCCGCTGGGTCTCCGAGCCGTCGACCAGCGCATCGACATTGGCGCGCAATTTCTCCACCGCCTCTTCGAGACGTTTCTTCTCCTTTGGAATGTCCTCGGCGATCAGGTTGTCGATCACCACCCGCGGCTCGTGCAGCAC
>JANMQB010000314.1:0-4614 GCA_031370155.1 Hyphomicrobiales bacterium
GCGGGCGAAAAGAGCCCGCAGCGCCAGCGCGCCGAAGGTTGCATACATCAGCAGGAAGGACAGCGCCGAGCCGAAGGGCCAGTCGTTCGCCGCCTTGAACTGGCGCTCGATGACGTTGCCGATCATGATGGCATTGGCGCCGCCGAGGAGATCGGGGGTGAGGAAGGAGCCCAGGCAAGGGATGAAAACCAGAATGATGCCGGAAACGATGCCCGGCATGGTCAGCGGCACGGTCACGCGCAGGAAGGTCAGTACCTGCTAGGCGCAGAGATCGAGTCTCGCCTAGAGGAAGGATTTGTCGAGACGTTCGATGGTGGCATAGAGCGGCAGCACCATGAAGGGCATGTAGACATAGACCAGGCCGAAGGTCACGGCGAAATTATTGTAGAGCATGTCGTAGGGACCGAGGCCGATCCAGCCGAGTGACTGGTTGATGTACCCCTGGCTGCGGAATACGGCGATCAGTGCATAGGTTCGGATCAAGAGATTAATCCAGAACGGCAGGATCACCAGGAGCAGCAACAGCGGCTTCCAGCGCTCGGAAGCAAAGCAGATGCCGAAGGCGATGGGGTAAGCGGTGAGCAGACAGAGTGCCGTGGCGAGCCCGCTGATCCACACGGATTTCCAGATAATGCCGAGATAGAGCCCTTCGAACGAGCGCAGGTAGTTGACGAGCGTGCCGCTAATGTCGATCTCGGTGATCGAGACCTGGCCGTCGATCACCGCCTTCTCGCCGAAGGACATGAAGAACAGGAGACCTAGCGGCAGTATGAAGAAGACGACAAGCCAAAACGTGGCTGGAAGCGCGAGGATCCAGAACACCCTGCCATTGTCTTTCCAACTATCCAAGATGTCGCAACTCCCTGCCCCTCTTTTTAAGCCTAGCTCAAAACAAAGCCACCCGGCAATCACCCCAGCCTGAACAATGGACGCGAAACGGGCGGCGCGAGAAGCGCCGCCCGGTCATTTTCGAAAGTCCGCTTACGCCGCCTGGACGCGGGTCCAGATTTCGTCGCGTACCTTGGTCGCCTCTTCGCCGAGATAAAGGCCGGGCTCGCACTTGGCCACGACTTCCGGCGGCGGGAAGATCGACGTGTTGCCGGTGTAGGAAGCATCCATCAGCGCCTTGGCCGCGGCATTCGCCGTGGCATACTGGATGGTCTCGGCGATGTGCTTGCCCGCCTCGGCGTCGAGCACGAAGTTGAGGAAAGCATGGGCGTTGATCGGATGCGGCGCGCCGGTCGGGATCGCCATGGTGTCCTGCCACAAGAGCGAGCCCTCGGTCGGCACCGCATAGGCGAGGTCGGCGTCCTCGGCCATTACCTGGATGATATCGCCGTTCCATTCCATGCAGGCGTCAACCTCGCCGGAAGCCAGCAGGTCCTGGCCGTTGTCGTCGGCGAAGACCTTGATGTACTTCTTCTGGGCGATCAGGAGCTCCTCGGCCTTCTTCAGTTCGGCCGGATCGGTCGAGTTGAAGGAATAGCCGAGATATTTGAGCGCCGGGCCGATCACGTTCTGGGCATCGCCGAGCAGCGAAATCCGGCCCGAATACTTGTCGCTGTCGAGCAGGATTTTCCAGCTGTCGACCACACCGCCCTCGATCTTCGACTTGCGATAGCCGATGCCGAGGGTGCCCCACATATAGGGGATCGAATGCTTGCGGCCCGGATCGAAGGCCGCGTCCTGGAACGGCTTGTCGATATTGGCCATGTTGGGAATCTTCGAGTGATCGAGCGGCATCACCATGCCGGCCTTGATCATGCGCTCGAGATTGTCGTTGGTCGGCACAATCACGTCATAGCCGGGATTGCCGCCCTTGAGCTTGGCGAAGAGCTCGTCATTGTCGGCGAAGAGATCCATCTTGGCCTCGATGCCGGTGGCCTTGGTGAAATCGGCCAGCGAATGCTCGCCGATATAGGTGTCCCAATTGTAGAAATTGAGCTTCTTCTCTTCGTCGGCGAGCGAGAAGCGCGGCAGGAAGGTGAGCCCGGCGGCCACGGCACCGGTGCCCTTGAGCACGGCGCGGCGGGACGGACTGAAGCGTGGGCGATAGACTGTCATGATATTCCTCTCCTGATGATTGTATGGCGCCGTGGGCTCACGCTCTGTTCTCCGGCACCGGTTATCGGTCGAAGCCGCCTGGATTCTAAGGTTAACTGTCCCGGTGCGGCATTCAACTCAATTCGCAGCAAGTCCTAGGCTGCCTCTCCTTTGACCTCCTTGTAAGTGGCATCGAGGGCGGCCCGGGCGAGGCGGACCAGTTCATCGATTTCCTTCTTGCTGATCACCAATGGCGGCGACAGCACCATGGTGTCCCAACAGGCCCGCATGATCAGCCCGCTCTTAAAGCAGTGTTCGCGGCACTTGGTGCCGACACGGCCCGGCTCCTTGAAACGTTCGCGGGTTTTTTTGTCGCGGCACAATTCGATGGCGCCGAGGAGGCCCACTGACCGGGTTTCGCCGACGATCAGATGATCGCGGAGGCCGGCCAGCGCCTGACCGAAATAGGATCCCAGTTCGCGGGCCCGCTCGACCAGTTTTTCCCGCTCGATGATCTCGATGTTCTTGAGCGCGACAGCACAGGCGACCGGATGACCGGCGTAGGTCATGCCGTGGTAGAACTCACCGCCAAGTGAGAAGAAGTCCTTGACAATGTGATCGGCGAAGGCGACGGCGCCGATCGGCTGGTAGCCCGACGAGAGACCCTTGGCCATCGGCACGATGTCGGGCTCGAAGCCCATGGTTTCGAAGCCCCACCAGTTGCCGGTGCGGCCGAAACCGCAGATCACCTCGTCGGAAATCAGCAGCACGCCGTATTTGCGGCAGATCCTCTGCACCTCCGGCCAGTAGGTGGAGGGCGGGATCAAGACGCCGCCCGCACCCTGGATCGGCTCGCCGATGAAGGCGGCGACGTTCTCGGGGCCAACTTCGAGAATTTTCTTCTCGACGTCGGCTGCTGCTTCGAGGCCGAACTCATCCGGGCTCTTGTCGCCGCCAAAATCGAACCAGTGGGGCTGCTGCACATGGTGGAAGCCGGGCAGCGGCGTTCCGCCCTGCTCATGCATGCCGGCCATGCCGCCGAGATTGGAGGCCACCAGGGTTGAGCCGTGATAGCCGCGCCGGCGGGCGATGAAATGCTGGCGGTAGGGCTTGCCCTTCAGCTTCCAATAGTGGCGGACGAAGCGGACGATGGTGTCGTTGGCTTCGGAGCCCGAGTTGGTGAAGAAGATATGCTGGAAACGCTTCGGCATCAGCGAGGAAATCTTCGCCGCCAGCTCGGTCGCCGGCACCGTCGTGGTCTTGAAGAAGGTGTTGTAATAAGGAAGATCGAGCATCTGGCGGTAGGCGACCTCGGCCAGTTCCTTGCGGCCATAGCCGACATTGACGCACCACAGGCCGGCCATGCCGTCCAAGAGCTTGTTGCCATTGGCATCCCAGATCCAGATGCCGTCGGCCTGAGTCATCACCCGGGGTCCGCCCTCGGCGTGGAAGGACTTGTGATCGGTGAAGGGGTGGAAATGATGCGCAATATCGTGTTGCACAATCTCGGCGACGTTGATGTTCTTAGGCTGAACGGTCATGACTATCTCCAAACGGAATGCGGCACGGCAAGGGTCGGTTGAACCCGGGCGGACACAGTTCAGGAGAGGCGTGCTACGGCTTGAAACCGATGCGGGCGCAATTGAGCATCACATCGTCATAGACGGTGCGGGTCCAGACGTGGAGCAATTCGCCGGATGCCGTCAAATGGTAGCACATGACTGAGTTTATGGCACACGCCGGGTGGGCTTGGCAAATCGGGCTCAGGACCCAACGGATTTTACTGCTAGCATGAAGGCGCGGAGCTTCGTTTCGTCGAGCAGGAGCGGCGAGCGCAGACCGGAGCAGAGGTCGACGCCATAGGGCCTGACCTGGCGGATCGCCTCGGCAACATTGGCCGGGTTGAGGCCGCCCGCCAGGAACACCGGGAGAGCGGAGCGGCGGACGAATTCGGCGCTTACCGCCCAGTCATGGGTGCGGCCGGTACCGCCCAGTTCCGGTATCGAGGCCTTGGGTCTGCCGCTGTCGAGAAGAAACCCGTGAACATGGGCCTCGTAGAAGGGAATGAGGCGCAGCGCCTCGCCGCTTTCGACATGAATGACCTGCAGGCGGCGCACCGCCGGGATCAGTTCCTCCAGCCGCTCATGCACGGTGGGATCGACGTGGTTGACGATCTGCACGGTGTTGACGCCACAGAAGGCGACATGATCGGCGATGTCGTCGGCCTCGGTGCGCGAGGTGAGCAGAACCGAGGTGACACCCGGCGGAACGGCGCGGGCAATGTCGCGGGCGAGCGTGTCGGCGATGACGCCCAGGCCCGAGGGCATGTCGCCGACGAGACCCACGCAATCGGCGCCATGGGCCACGGCCATGCGCATCTCGGCGATCGAGGCCATGCAGCAGATCTTGACCCGGGTGCGCATCACTGGGCGAAGGCGGCCGCCATCAGGCGCTTCGTATAGTCCTCGCGCGGATGATCCATCACGCGATCGGGCGAGCCCTCCTCTACCAATCTCCCGTCCTTCATCACCAATATGTGATCGGCCATGGCCCGGACCACGGCGAGATCGT
>JANMQB010000094.1:0-2217 GCA_031370155.1 Hyphomicrobiales bacterium
CAGGCCCAAGCGGCGCTCGGTCTGGAAGCGCTCGCCGTCGAAGGAGACGATGCCGGCGGCTTCCTGGCCGCGGTGCTGCAGGGCGTGCAGGCCGAGAGCGGTGAGCGTCGCCGCGTCCGGGTGACCGTAAATGCCGAAGACGCCGCACTCCTCGCGAAGCCGGTCGCCGTCGAGATCGAAATCGCCGGTCATTGGTCTTGGCTCTGGCCGAAGGCCGGCTTTTGCGTTTCGCCGGTGCCCTGAATGAGATTGTCGAGGCCCTGGGTCTCGTTGTTCTGGTAGCCCGGTTCGCCCTGGGGATTGTCGGACTTGGCGGCGGGAAGGCCCGGGTTCTTCATCAAGGCCGTATTGCTCAGCGTCTCGGCGATGTCGGGCGGCATGAAGGAGAGCAGGATTTCGGCGGCCGACTTGATCACCGGCAGCGAGCGGGCATTGCGCACCCAGTCCTCCTGGCGCTCGAAGGGCACCAGCCAGCCATAGAAGAGATAAGCGATGGTGATCAATACGAAACCGCGGCCGAGGCCGTAGATGAAGCCGAGGGTGCGGTCGAAGGCGCCGGCCGAACTGTCGACAACCCGGTCGGAAATCTTGACGCCCACCAGCGAGAAAACGATCAGCACGACGATGAAGATGACGGCGCCGACGGCGATCTGCGCCAGGATCGGTTTTTCCAGATAGGGGAGAGCGAGGCCCACCAGGGCCGGCTGCTTGACGGCAATATAGGTCGCCAGGGCCGCCGCCGCCCAGGCTACCAGCGACAGCACTTCACGGGTGAAGCCGCGCATCAGGGCGAGCAGGCCCGACACCAGCATGATGCCGAAAAGAATGAGATCGAGAAGCTGAAAAGGCATGCGCGGTTCCTGAAGCGCTGTGAAGGCGTCTTATAGGCAGCTTTTCACGCCGGTTCTAGGGCATGATCGCCGGCAATTGCTACCTCGCCCTAAGGAGAGAAGGCAGCGGAGTTGAGTAACCCTTTTCCGTCATCCCGGCGAAAGCCGGGACCCCCTGAGCGATCTCCGGATGCAGTTTGCCGGCAGAAAGCGCTCAATGGGTCCCGGCTTTCGCCGGGATGACGTAATTTAGCGACGAACCGCTTTTTAGGCGATTCTCCGCTGCCCCTTGTCCTGCGCGGCGGTCCAGGCGACGAGGTCCATGATGGTCTCAAGGGGCTTGATCCGCATTCCCTTCGAGCCCGCCCACTCGGTTGCCGACGCGATGACCGCCTCCTTGAGCCCGAGCTTTTGGGCTTCCTTAAGGCGGGCGTCGCTCTGGCCGACCGGGCGGATGGCGCCGGAGAGCGCAATCTCGCCGAAAATCGCCGTGCCATGGGGAATGACGGTGCCGGTCAGGGAGGAGAGGAGGGCGGCGGCAACCGCCAGATCGGCGGCGGGCTCGCGCACCTTCAGCCCGCCCGCCACGTTGAGATAGACGTCATTGGCGCCGATCGAAACCCCGGCCCGGGCCTCCAGCACGGCGAGGATCATGGCGAGACGGTTCGAATCCCAGCCGACCGCGGTGCGGCGCGGCGTGCCGAGCGGCGAGGGCGAAACCAAAGCCTGGACCTCGATCAGCAGGGGCCTGGTTCCCTCCATGCCGGCAAAGACCGCCGTACCCGGCGCCGGGCGCTCGTTCGAGCCCATGAACAGGCGCGAGGGATTGCTGACCTCGGCCAGCCCCGCGTCCGACATTTCGAAAACCCCGATCTCGTCGGTGGGGCCGAAGCGGTTCTTGACGGCGCGCAGGATGCGGAACTGGTGGCCGCGGTCGCCCTCGAAATACAAGACCGTATCGACCATGTGCTCGATCACCTTGGGGCCGGCGATCTGGCCGTCCTTGGTGACGTGACCGACCAGCAGCATGGCGGTGCCATGGCGCTTGGCGAAGCGGATCAATGCCTCCGATCCCGCTTTGAGCTGCGAGACGGTTCCGGGTGCTGCCTCTATGACCGGCGACCACAGGGTCTGGATCGAATCGATGACGACGGCGGCGGGAGGGGCCGCTTCGTTGAGGGTAGCCAGAATGTCGGAGACATTGGTTTCGGTGGCGAGCAGGACTGTGGCATCGTCGAGGCCGAGACGCTGGGCCCTGAGCCGCAGCTGGGCGATCGATTCCTCGCCCGAAACATAGACGACCCGCTCGCCGTGGCGCGCCATGGCGGCGAGGGCCTGCAGCAGCAGGGTCGATTTGCCGATGCCCGGATCGCCGCCGATCAGCACG
>JANMQB010000124.1:0-2218 GCA_031370155.1 Hyphomicrobiales bacterium
AAGCTCGGCGTCTCGCGCCAGACGGCGCAACGCCTGGTCTCGCTGTCGGTCAGCGCGAAACTGATAAAGGTCCGTCTCGATCATCCCATCGGCCATTGCCTGGAACTGTCGGAAAAGCTGAAGGCCGCCTACGGAATCGATTTTTGTGAAATCGTTCCAAGCGATCCCGAATCGGTGTCGGCGACCATTGGTGTGGCCGAAGCCGCGGCGGCGGAACTTGAGCGCTATCTCGTGTCGCAGCATCCCGTCATCGTTGCCATGGGCACGGGACGCATGCTGCGCGCCATGGTGGAACAGCTCACGCCCATGGACTGTCCCCAGCACAAGGTCGTCTCGCTGGTGGGCAATATCGCGCCCGACGGGTCGGCCTCCCTCTTCGATGTGGTCAGCCGCATCGGCGACCGGGTGAAGGCTCCCCATTATCCAATGCCGCTGCCGGTGATTGCCACCACGGTCCACGAGAAGTCCCTGCTGCTGGCCCAGAAGCCGCTCCGGAATGTGATCGAATTGGCCAGGCAGGCCGACGTGACATTCGTCGGCATCGGAACGGCAGACGACGATGCCGCCCTGCTGCGCGACGGTTTCGTGCGCTCCGACGAGATCAGGGCGCTGGTCAAGGCCGGGGCGGTGGGGGAAATCATCGGCTGGGCCTATGATGCCGCGGGCAAGCTGATCGACGGGCTGACCAACGATCGCGTTTTGAGTGTTCCGCTGGAACAGCCGGCCACGCGGCGGGTGATCGGTGTCGCCATGGCGCTGCCCCGGCTGCGTGCGATCAAGGGCGCATTGCGTGGAAAACTGATCAACGGCCTGATCACGAATGAGGACATGGCTGAGCTTTTGCTACAATAACGGGCAAAAGCCCAGTTTTGATTCCCGGCGTAAAATCATGAACTTACCGGATGTATTGCAGTGCAGTAGTGCATTGCAGCGACGAATTAGACTTGACTCTGCCGCGCGCCACATATGAGAATATGCCCGCTTTATTGGCAAAAGCCCAAACAAGCCCATGGGAGGATCTCAATGAAACCCGTCCTTACCGGCGTCTTCGGCGCCTTCATGTTTGCCGCTCTGGCCTCGACTGCCGGTGCGGAAACCAAGCTCACCATCGCTACCGTAAACAACGGCGACATGATCCGCATGCAGGGTCTGACCGACGATTTCACATCGAAGAATCCCGACATCACCCTTGAATGGGTGACGCTCGAAGAAAACGTGCTGCGCCAAAAGGTGACGACCGACATCGCCACCAAGGGCGGCCAGTTCGACGTGCTGACCATCGGCACCTATGAGGTTCCGATCTGGGCCAACAAGGGCTGGCTGGTGCCGCTCGACGGCCTCGGCGCCGATTACGATATCGACGATCTCCTGCCCGCCATCCGCGGCGGCCTGTCGGTTGACGGCAAGCTCTATGCCGCGCCCTTCTACGGCGAAAGCTCCATGGTCATGTATCGCACCGACCTGATGGACAAGGCCGGCCTCAAAATGCCGGATGCGCCCACCTGGGAGTTCATCGGTCAGGCGGCGCGCGCCATGACCGACAAGGCCAACGAAACCTACGGCGTGTGCCTGCGCGGCAAAGCCGGTTGGGGCGAGAACATGGCCTTCCTATCTGCCACCGCCAATTCCTTCGGCGCCCGCTGGTTCGATGAGAACTGGAAGCCCCAGTTCGATCAGCCGGAGTGGAAGAACACGCTCGACTACTATCTGAAACTTATGGCCGATGCCGGCCCTCCGGGCGCGTCGTCGAACGGCTTCAATGAGAACCTGGCGCTGTTCAACTCCGGCAAATGCGGCATGTGGATCGACGCAACCGTTGCGGCGTCCTTCGTGACCAACCCGAAGGACTCCAAGGTTGCCGACAAGGTGGGCTTCGCGCTCGCCCCCGATAACGGCCTCGGCAAGCGCGGCAACTGGCTGTGGGCCTGGTCGCTCGCGGTGCCGGCCGGTTCGCAGAAGGCCGAGGCGGCGCAGAAGTTCATCGCCTGGGCCACGAGCAAGGGTTACCTCGAACTCGTCGCCTCGAAGGAGGGCTGGGCCAATGTTCCTCCGGGCACGCGCACCTCGCTCTACAAGAATCCGGAATATCTGAAGGCGGCTCCCTTCGCGCAGATGACGCTGGACTCGATCAACTCGGCCGATCCGCTTCACCCGACGGTCAAGCCGGTTCCCTATGTGGGCGTGCAGTTCGTCGCCATTCCTGAATTCCAGGGCATCG
>JANMQB010000128.1:0-2777 GCA_031370155.1 Hyphomicrobiales bacterium
GGGGCGTGCGGCGCTTGCGTTCGGGGCCGCGCAAATCGTGGATGATGCCGCCGCCCAGGGTGCGGCTTGCCGACCAATCGCGCAGGATGAAGCGGTCGCCCGCCATGGCGACGATCGGCTGGTCGAGAACCAGTTGCGCGAAACCCGATTGGCCTGGCGCCAAGGGCTGATCGCTAAGCACAACTACATGTGCGCCGGTCTCGGCGGCACCGTGATGAAAGCGCAGCGGCTGCCATTGGCCCAAGGGTTTGCGCTCGGAGGCAAGCAACTGCACGGTAACATCGATGCGCGAGGCCGGTGCGTGCAGGGTGGGATCGACGAGGGACTGGCCGCGGGTGACGGACGCCTTGGAAATATCCGGCCCGGCAATGGCCAGGGCGCAGCGCTCTCCGGCGTGGCCTTCCGCCGATTCCCGGTTCTGGGCGTGGATCGAGCGGACCCGGGCTTCAAGCCCCGATGGCGAGATTAGCAACCGGTCGCCGGTGCGCACCGTGCCCGAGACCACAGTGCCCGTCACCACGGTTCCCGCACCCGGCAGATTGAAACTTCTGTCGATGTCGAGCCGGAAACGGTTCTGGGTGCGGCGGGTGGCCGGCGCGGCGCGCGCCTGGTCGAGAGCGGCGATGAGTTGCTCCAGTCCCTCTCCGGTCTGCACGGAAACGGGAATGATGGCCGCGTCAGCCAAGGCGGTTTCCGCCAGCAGCGAACGGATCTCCGTACTCACGTCGCGGCGGCGGTCTTGATCGGCGAGATCGGCCTTGGTCAGGGCGACAATGCCGTGGCCGAGGCCGAGCAGATCGAGGATTGCCAGATGTTCGCGGGTCTGCGGCATGACGCCGTCATCGGCCGCCACGACCAGCAGCACGAAGTCGATGCCGGTGGCGCCGGCCAGCATATTGTGGATCAGCGCCTCATGCCCCGGCACATCGACGAAGCCGACGATATCGCCGCCGGGGCGGGGCCAATAGGCATAGCCCAGATCGATGGTGATGCCGCGCCGCTTTTCTTCCTTGAGGCGGTCGGGATCGGTTCCCGTCAGAGCCCTGACAAGACTCGATTTGCCATGGTCGATGTGGCCGGCGGTTCCGACGATCACGTCAGCGGTTCCATTGCGAGCTTCTCGGCGCGGGCGATGAGGCCGGGCTGCATGTTGCGCCTGGCGGAATTGTAATAGTTTTCGGCGAGCAGGCTACCGCCCTTTTTGGCACGGATGAGCCAGGCGAGCGACTGCACCGGGTCACGGGAAACGCCGGAGCCGAGCTGATAAGCGGCACCCAGCATGGCCTGGCTGTCGGCATCGCCCTGGCGGGCCGCCTTCCGCCACCATTCGGCGGCGGCCTGCGGATCGCGGGCAACGCCGAGAGCATTATGGTAGAGCATGCCGATGCGCGTCATCGCCGAGGCAACGCCCCGTTCCGCCGCGGCCTTGGCCCAGATCATGGCTTCCTGGTAATCGTGCGCCAGGTTTTCGCTGTCGGCCAGCATCCAGGAGAGCATCTCCTGGGCTTCGGCATCGCCCTGCTCCGCCGCCAGGCGGTAGAGACGCTGGGCCTCCAGTTCATCCGGTTCGACGCCCTCGCCCTTGAAGTAGGCGGCGGCAAGATTTCGCTGCGCCACGCTGTCGCCGTTTCCGGCGGCCGTCATCAGCCACTTGATGCCGGTGGCCTGATCGCGTTCGACGCCGAGACCGTTGAGCAGGCAGGCGCCGATATTGTTCTGGGCGCGCGCCAGGCCGGCATGGGCCAGGGGCAGCCAGGTGGAAATCGCCGCCGCATGATCGCCGGCATCGAAGGCGTGCTGTGCTTCCGCCATGCGCCCGGCAATATCGGCCTTCGGGTCTTTCTTGAACCAGCGCTGCTTCATAGCGGCGGCCCAGCGGTGTTTAACATGGCAAGCTGAGCGGTGAATTTCGCTTCATCGTCAAGACAGCGCAAATCGAAAATCAACCTGTCGTCCTTGATGTGACCGACAACCGGAATCGGCAGCCGGCGGAATGCAGCCGCGAGTTGCGCCAGCTTGCGGCCGGCGGTCTTGCGGTCGATGGGTGTCATGGCGACGCCAACGCTCTTGATGGTTTCGAGCGGCAGCGCGCCGGAACCGATCTGGCTGCCGCAGTCCACGGCCTCGACGTGCCAGTCCGGCCCCAAAGCCGCAGACAAGGAGGGCCTAACCCTTTTGGCAAGCGCCGACAATTCGCCGAGCGGCCGGGTGAAGAACGCCAGGGTGGGTAAACTGGCGGCCAGCTTCTCAGGGTGCCTGTAGAGCTGCAGGGTGGCTTCGAGGGCGGCAAGGCGCAATTTGTCGAGGCGAAGAGCACGTTTCAACGGATTCTTGGCGCAGGCCCGGACCAGGTCCTTGCGCCCAGCGACAATGCCGGCTTGGGGTCCGCCAAGCAGCTTGTCGCCCGAGAAGGTGACGATGTCCACGCCGTCGGCGATCGCTTCCTGGACCGTGCGCTCCCGTCTCAGCCCGTATTCCGCCAGATCGACGAGCGTGCCGGAGCCGAGGTCGTCGACCAGCGGCACGGAGGCCGCGCGCGCTATGCCCGAGAGTTCTCGTGCGGGGACGTCCTTGGTGAAACCCTGGATCATGTAATTGGAGGTGTGGACCTTCAGGATCAGTCCGGTCTTGGGGCCGAGGGCTGCTTCATAGTCCTTGGCGTGGGTGCGATTGGTCGTGCCCACTTCAACGAGCTTGGCGCCGGCCCGCGCCATGATTTCCGGCATGCGGAAGGCGCCGCCGATTTCGATCAGTTCGCCGCGCGAGACGATGGCCTC
>JANMQB010000129.1:0-4443 GCA_031370155.1 Hyphomicrobiales bacterium
AATGTACTGGTGCTGTTGGAGAGGATTGAACTCTCTACCTCCCCCTTACCAAGGGGGTGCTCTACCACTTAGCTACAACAGCTAGCCTCGTTGCGGGCGCGACACATGCCACAGGGCCCGCGCCCGCGCAACCCTTTAGGCTTGACAGGTTGATGGGCGGTTGCCGAAACTGGGCAGATGAGTCTGAAACCGCCAAAACCGTTGGTCACCGCCAGAAAAATGAGGCTTGCCAAGGCCTTACGGGCGAATCTCATGAGGCGCAAGGCGCAGGCCAAGCGCCGCAAGCAGGTGCCCCTGGAGCCGAAACCCTAAGGCTTGCCCCATTGGCGCCATCTATGCTTGTTACCGGCCCCGCCTGACCAACCGGGCTTCAAGATTTTTCGAAGGGACAAATTCCATGGACCGCATCCGCATCCGCGGCGGCAACCGGCTCTCGGGTACCATCGCCATTTCCGGCGCCAAGAATGCGGCCCTGCCGCTGATGATCGCGGCCTTGCTGACGCCCGAGACGCTGACCCTTGCCAATGTGCCGCGCCTCGTCGATGTGCTGCGATTGCAGCGCATCCTGCAGAATCATGGCGTCGACATCACCATTTCCGGCAAGCGCGCCGGCCAGGACGGCAGTTCCGGCGAGACGCTGCGCATCCGGGCCAAGACCATCGTCGATACCACGGCTCCCTACGAGCTCGTCTCCAAGATGCGCGCCAGCTTCTGGGTGCTGGGACCGCTGCTCGCCCGCTGCGGCGAGGCGAAGGTGTCGCTGCCCGGCGGCTGCGCCATCGGCACCAGGCCCGTCGATCTGCACCTCATGGCGATGGAGAAGCTCGGCGCCGAGGTCGTAATCGAGGCCGGCTATGTCATCGCCAAGGCGAAGAAGGGCCTCAAGGGCGGCCATATCGCCTTCCCGAAAGTTTCGGTCGGCGCCACCCATGCGGCACTGATGGCGGCGGTGCTGGCGCAAGGCGATACGGTCATTGAGAACGCGGCGCGCGAGCCGGAAATCGGCGATGTCGCCGAGTGCCTGGTGGCGATGGGCGCCAGGATCGAAGGCATTCACTCGCCCATCTTGAAAATCACCGGCGTCGCCAGCCTGCACGGCGCCGAACATCAGGTGATCCCCGACCGCATCGAGGCCGGCACCTATGCCATGGCGGCGGCGATGGCGGGCGGCGACGTGACGCTCAAGGGCGCCAAGCCCGGCACTCTCGAATCGGCGATCGCCGTCATGAGCCGCGCCGGCATCGATTTCGCCCGCACGGACGGGGCTTTGCGCATCCGGCGCAACGGATCCGGCATCCTGCCGGTCGATGTCGCCACCGATCCCTATCCGGGCTTTCCCACCGACCTGCAGGCCCAGCTCATGGCGCTGACGACCATGGCCCATGGCACCAGCCATATCCGCGAGACCATCTTCGAGAACCGCTTCATGCATGTGCAGGAGCTGGCCCGGCTCGGCGCCGACATTCACCTGCACGGCGACACGGCGGAAGTGCGCGGTGTCACCAAGTTGACCGGCGCCCAGGTGATGGCGACCGATCTGCGCGCCTCGGTGTCGCTGGTGATCGCCGCACTCGCCGCCGAGGGCGAAACCACGATCCACCGCGTCTACCATCTCGACCGCGGCTTCAAGGCGCTGGAAGAGAAGCTGTTGGCCTGCGGCGCCGATATCCAACGCCTGGCGGGGGCTTAAGCCTTGCTGCGTCTTACGGCGCTCGACGCGGAAGATCTCGCCATAATTTCCGCCCACATGCAGGATGCGGTCCTCAAGGTGGGCGATCTGAGCTATCTCCAGAAGTCGCGGAAATTCGCCCTCGTCGCCAACCGCTTCGTCTGGGAGCATGGCGCGAGGCCTGCACATTTCGAACGCCGCCAAGCGGGGCTGCATTTCGACCGGGTGAACAAGGTCACGGCCGAGCAAATCCGCCGCGACGACGCCGACGCGGTGCTGTCGCTCTTGTCGATCGGCTACGAAGCGGGCAAGGCGCCCTCCGGCGCGATCGTCCTCGCTTTCTCCGGCGGCGGCACCCTCCGCCTCGAGGTCGAATGCATCGAGGCGCAACTTTCCGACCTCGGCCCCGCCTGGGCGACGGAACACATTCCGCAGCACGAAGTCGAATAGCCCTGGCCCTAGCCGCCTTGCGCGACCTGCGTCTATTGTCCCGGCCATGACCGATAAACCGAAGAACCGCCTGATCGCGGTCGAACTCGACGCCAGCATCGGGCCGGGCCCCAGCCCGGAGTCCGATCACGAGCGCCGCGTGGCGATCTACGATCTGGTGGAGGAGAACAGCTTCGGCCTGACCGGCGGCTCGCCGGGCCCCTACCGGCTGCAGCTTTCAACCGCCGACGGCCGCCTGATCCTCGACATTCTCGACGAGCGCGAACAGCGGCTCAGCCTGATCGGGCTGTCGATGTCGCCGTTCCGGCGCCTCGTCAAGGACTATCACATGATCTGCGAGAGCTACTACGCGGCGATCAAGACCGCCACGCCGTCGCAGATCGAAACCATCGACATGGCGCGGCGCGGCCTGCACAACGAGGGCAGCGAACTCTTGCGCGAGCGGCTCAACGGCAAGGTGGAGATCGATTTCGACACGGCGCGGCGGCTGTTCACGCTGGTCTGCGTGCTGCACTGGCGGGGCTGATCCCGGGAATGGCGAGCGACCTTCCCACAGCCTTGCTCTTCGCCTGCACCCAGAACGCCATCCGCTCGCCGATGGCGGCGGCGATCATGCGGCATTTCTACGGCCACCGCATCTATGTCGCCTCCTGCGGAGTGAAGCCGGGCCCGGCCGATCCCTTCGCGGCGGAGGTGATGGACGAGATGGGCATCGAGATGGCCAAGCACCGGCCGCAGAGCTTCGCCGATCTCGAGGATACGAGCTTCGATCTCGTGGTGTCGCTCTCTCCCGAGGCCCATCACCGGGCGCTTGAGCTCACCCGCACCATGGCGATCGAGGCCGAATACTGGCCGACGCTTGATCCATCGGTCGTCTCCGGCAGCCGCGAGCAGATCCTCGAGTCCTACCGCGCCGTGCGCGACGGCCTGGTGCGCCGGATCAGGGACAGGTTCGGAAGTGTTGCTGCAAGAGGGGTGTGATTGCCGGCCGATCGGATATAGATATGAGTTCATGGGAAGGACCTGAGAGATGCCATATTCCCGATCGCCCCTTGGCAGGTATCTTGCCGCGGCACTGGCGCTTTGCGGCGCGGCGAACCTTGCGAACGCATTCTCGCTCGTCTCGCTCGGCACGTTTTCGAGTCCGGTCGACATCAGGGTCGCACCCGGTCAGCCGGCCCTGCTCTACGTCGTGGAGCAGCCCGGGCGCATCGCGATCCTGAGGAACGAGGTGCGGCTCCCCACGCCGTTTCTCGATATCGCCGGGCTGGTCCTCAACGCGGGTGAGCAAGGGCTGCTGTCGGTCGCGTTTCCGCCCGACTACGCCACGTCCCGGCGCTTCTATGTGCTGTTCGTCAACAAGGCGGGGAACGTCGAAATCGACGAGTTCAAGCGGTCGGCGGCGAATGCGCGTGTCGCGGTTCGAAGCTCCCGGCGCATTGTTCTCGTCATTCAGCATCCCGATGCCGCCAATCACAACGGCGGCCAGCTGCATTTCGGCTCGGGCGGCCTTCTCTACATCTCGATCGGCGACGGCGGCAACACCGCCACGCCCGGCGATCCGGCCCGCCGGCTCTATTCACTGCTCGGCAAAATCCTCCGCATCAATCCGCTGCCGGGCGGCGGCAAGGCCTACCGGATTCCACCCACAAATCCGTATGTCGGCGTGGCCGGGCGCGACGAAATCTACGCCTACGGACTGCGCAATCCGTGGCGCTTCTCATTGGCCGGCAACGTGATGGCGATTGGCGATGTCGGCGAGAGCAAGCAAGAGGAAGTCGACATCCTGACCGTCGCGTCCGTCAGGGGCAGCAATTTCGGCTGGCCCCAATACGAGGGCAACCTTCTCCACGACAACACCAAGCCGGGCCCGGACCCGCCGAAATTTCCGATCTTCACCTACGGCCATGATTCCGGCGGCTGCGCCATCGTCGGCGGCTACATCGTCAGGGACGTCCAGCTTCCCGCGCTCAACGGGCGCTACATGTACGGCGATTTTTGCACCGGGGATATCCGCAGTTTCATTCCCGGCGTGGCGGCGCAGACGGCCACTGGCGACGCATCGGTGGGTGTAACGGTTGCGGGATTGACCACCTTTGGACAGGGAATGGGAGGCCAAGTCTACATCGCTGGCGGCAGCACCGTTTACCGACTGGAACCGTGATGATTCTTCACCCTTCTCCCAAGCTTTGCTTGGGAGAAGGTGCCCGACCTGGCTACGCCGAAGCGAAGCTTCAGCTTCGCCAAGGCGAGAGGGCGGATGAGGGCTGCATTGCGCAGTAACGCGATCTGGCCGCCAGCTCAACACCGATGAAAGCCCGATC
>JANMQB010000156.1:0-1939 GCA_031370155.1 Hyphomicrobiales bacterium
GACTGGAAGGGCTGGCGCTCGCTCGGCCTGTCGCCCGACTCGATCGGCCAGATCTCGACGGTGCGCGAGGAATTTCTGCTGCGCTTCCAGAACAGTATCGTCGCCTCGCTCGGCGCCGCCGCTCTCGCCGTGGTCATCGGCTCGCTCGCCGCTTACGGTTTGAGCCGCTTCGACTATAAATTCGGCTGGATGCGCAACAAGGACATTTCCTTCTTCTTCCTGTCGCAGCTGATCCTGCCGCCCGTCGTGCTCGCCATGCCGTTCCTCGTTCTCTACAAGGAGCTCGCCCTGCTCGATACCAAGCTGGGGCTCATCCTCGTCTACACGCTGATGGTGCTGCCAATCGTCATCTGGATCATGCGCGACCAGTTCGACACCATCCCCATCGAACTCGAGCAGGCGGCCCTCGTCGACGGCTGCAGCGTGTGGGGCGCCTTCCTGCGGATCGTATTGCCGATCGCCCTTCCCGGCATGATGGCGGCCTTCATTCTCTCGGTCGTGCTGTGTTGGAACGAATATTTCTTCGCGGCTCTTCTCACCAGCAGCGACGCCAAGACTTTGCCCGTGATGGTGGCGAGCCAGACGGGCTCGCAGGGCATCTCATGGTGGTCCATGGCCGCGCTCTCGACGGCGGCCATCGCGCCTTTGGTGCTGATCGGCATTTTCCTCGAACGCTATATCGTCAAGGGCCTGACCGCGGGTGCTGTGAAGTAGAAGCACCCAACACCTTCCGCATATGCGCGAGGATGAGATCGCGGCCCCTCCGCCCGAGCTCCGCCGAGGCCTCCTTGGCATCGCGCGTGTACCAGGTCTTGTCCGAAAGCCGCTGCATGTCCACCGCCTCGGGCGCGAGCGCCAGCATCAGCGACGTCTCGCCCTTGCCGGCATGGTCGAAGGGATATTGCGCGATGGTCTCCGGCGTCATTAGCGGATGGCCCCTGATCCAGTTGAAGGGGTCCTCGCCCGCCGCATGCCGCGCGTAATAGTCGGCCATCTCGGCCTTCCCCCACCAGCCTTCGCCGCGCGTCGCTTCGAGGAATTCGAAGATCGCCTGGCGCGCGCCGAACTTGAAGGCGAGATCGGTCGGCATGCCGGCGGTGAAATTCTCGGTCTGGTGATGGATGAAGAAATGAATGTTGCGGAAGCCGATGCGCAGCAGGCCCTTGAACATTTCGCGGGCCAAGGGATGCAGCACGCTCGCATCGACCTGCAGCGAGCCCATGCCCTCCGGCGGCTCCACCGCATAGCTCGCCGCGCCATAATAGAAGGGCGGCAGGATGACGAGCTCCATTTCTTTCTCGAGAATGTCCAGCATCTTGACGACCGCCAGCGTGTCCATGCCGACGCCCATATGCTCGCCGTGATATTCAAGTACGCCGAGCGGCAGCACCACCGGCCAATGTCCGGCGATCGCCGTCCTGATCTGGTGCGGCAACATCAATTCATAGCGCATGGGTGTCCTCCCGCGTGGGACCGGCAGGCAATATCGCAGGTTTTGAATCCCCGGGGGAAGAGTCCAATCATGTCAGTGGAAACTGGCGCACCCGACAAGATAAAGCTGGTAATTCATATATTATTGCTGCACTGGCATCAGCTCAGAGAAGCCATTGATTTCAAGGCGATGAGCCGCCACGTCTTGTGCGTTGCAGGGCTTGGCGGTTGCCCCATACTTGTCTGTCAACGCCCGAAACGGTTCGGGCGTGGATAACTGGGCAAACAAGCTATGAAACCCACAGAACCTCATGCCGTGCCAAAATCCGAAGTTCCCCACCTCTCGGGCCTGGGGGTCAGTATCGCTGCACTTTGCTTTACCGTCATCATTCCGACGGTGGCCACCATGATCTGGGACCGCATTGACCCGCCAGTGGGATATGGAATCATCGGTGCGAGTGCCGCTATTGGCGTTGCAGCATTAGTGATTGCACGTTGGTCCGCCAAA
>JANMQB010000157.1:0-5659 GCA_031370155.1 Hyphomicrobiales bacterium
CCCCCACAAGGGGGAGGGAAAATTTGCATACTGATTCATCCTGAAATCATCCTGCTCTAACGCTCTTGAATGTGTTTGAGAAACTCCCGCGTGCGCGGCAGCCGCGGTTTGAACAGCACCTCTCGGGGGCGTCCCTGTTCGACGATGCGGCCTTCATCCATGAAGATCACGCGGTCGGAGACTTCGCCGGCAAACTGTATTTCATGGGTGACGATGACCATGGTGCTGCCTTCCTCGGCAAGCCGCCGCATCACCCTCAGCACTTCGCCGATGAGTTCCGGGTCGAGGGCGGAGGTGGCCTCGTCGAACAACATGAGTTTCGGCTGCATGGCGAGGACGCGGGCGATCGCCACGCGCTGCTGCTGTCCCCCCGACAGGCGCTCCGGATACTCGCCGATCTTGTGGCCGAGGCCGACCTTTTCCAACATCTCGCGGCCGCGTTGTTCGGCCTCTTCGCGCGACAGACCGAGCACCTTTTGCGGCGCGATGGCGACGTTGCCGAGCGAGGTCAGATGCGGGAACAGATTGAAGCGCTGGAAAACGAAGCCGATCTCCTGGCGTTCCTTGGCGAGCTCGCGGTCGCTCAAGTGGACGTAGCCGCCATTCGTCCGCTTCTCGCCGATCAGCTTGTCTTCGATGTAGATGTGGCCGGAGGTCGGCTTTTCGAGATAGTTGATGCAGCGCAAGAGCGTGGTCTTGCCCGAACCGCTGGGACCGATGATCGAGACCTTCTCGCCGCGCCGGACATCCATGGTGATGCCGGTGAGAACCTCGAGTTCTCCGAACCTCTTATGCAGGTTTTCAATTCTCAGGAGCGGGCCGCCATTCGCCGCTCCGCTCGTCCCCTTGCCCATGCCCCAACCCCAGTGGCGGAAACAGGAAGCCGCTCCCGCACCTCAACACAGTTTCGCTTTGGCTTGACGATATCGCGGCGGCCGGAACGTTCCGGATCCGCCGCGATAGTTCGACGCCGCAGGTCAGTAGCAATGTTCGGCGGTTGGGGCCTTGTAGTCGGCCGGCCGGTCGACGCCGATGCGCGGATTGTTCTCCGGCGGAATGAACCAGGCCTTGTCGCCCAGGCCGTACTTGGCCATTGCCTTGACATTCAGGCAGTCGGCCCAGGCCTGCTTGATTGCGCCGTTGATGGCTTCGGCGAGTTCAGGCTCGTTCTTGTTGATGCCGAAGATCACGTTGTACTTCGTCGACATCACCGGATATTTCCCGGGCTCCTCCGTGACGGGGATCTGCTTCAATTTCCATTCCGGATGCTGGAAGATGGCGTATTGCACCAGCGGCGGATCGAGAATCGCCATGTCGATGCGGCCGGCCAGCAAGTCTTGCATCACGCCGTCGGAGGTATCGTAAAGCTTGACCTCGCCAATGCCTTCAACCGACTTGAGTTCGGGCACAAGCGTGAAGCCCGTAACGGTGCCGACCTTGCGGCCCTTCATATCGGCGAAGGTCGAGTAGTTGGTTTCTTCCTTCTGGGCGAGCAGGGTGCCGAAGTAGTAGATCGGCTCGCTCAGGATCATGATCTTGGTGCGCGCCTCGAGCCAGCCCATGGCGCCATGCATGACGTCGATCTTGCCCTGCTTGGTGGCCTCGATCAACGCCGCCCAATCCGCCTGCTGGGGGTTCGGCTCCAGGCCGATCTGCGTGGCGACGTAGACCATGAGCTCGCCGTCGGTACCGCTGAGCTGTCCGTCCTTGAGCTGCGTCATCGGCATGTCGCCATTCATGCCAATCGTGAGCTTGCCCGGCTCCAGGGTCTTGACTTCAGCGCTGGCAATTGCCGAAGCCGACACCAGAATGGCGGCGGCGGAAGCAAAAGCGGCTACCCACGAGGCGATCGTGCGGCGTCCGGCGTTGTTAAGAAAATCCGTGGTCATGCGTTTCCTCCTTGTTGACTCCGTAGGTCGTTGTCTCGCTCTTGTAAGGGCGAGCTTGCCGGCCAAACGTTATAAGCCTATCATCCTACCATTGGATATTTCAAGAGGATAGCGCGGTCCGAAGCGTGAAACTTCTTGGATGGCAACGTGCCGGAGTTCAGGTGAGAAGGCCCCGGTCAGCGGGGTGCAGCCAATTATTGAGATCGGTGTAGGGCATGTTCACGAGCTGCCGCGAATACGCTTCGGCCCTCCTGGGATCGCGCTTGGCGATGGCCTCGGTGACCTTGCGATGCAGCGGCAGGCCCTTTTCGAAAGACCCGGGCGGCTCGGTGGTGATGACGACCTGGTTCTGCATCAACGGGGTAATCAATGAGCCGAGATGCCGGAGAACGATATTGTGTGAGGCGTTGTAGATGCTGCGATGGAAGACGATATCGGCCGAGGGAATTTTCGACGGCTGGCCGATGCAGGCAAAAAGATCCTCGAAGGCTTTGCGGATCATCGCGATGTCGTCATCGCTTGCCCGAAGAGCGGCCAGATAGGATGCCTTCGGTTCAATGATGCGTCTGAACTCCACAAAATCGTGGGCGTTGCGAAGTTCGCTGCCATCAAGGGAGAACCAGCCGAGAATGTCGGGATCGAGAACATTCCAGTTTTCGGGTTTGCACACGCGCGTGCCGGTCTTTGGCCTGACTTCGACCAGGCCCTTGCTGGCCAACACTTTGATGGCTTCGCGCAAAACGTTGCGGCTGATGCCGAGTTCGGCGGAAAGCTCGGGCTCGGTCGGAAGCCCGCCGCGGCGGGAGAAATCGCCGCGGACGATGCGTTGCCCGAGCTGTTCGACAACCATTTCCGGCAAGGTCCGGCGCCGGGCTCGGGGGGCGGCCTCTTTGCGGAGCGGTTTCATGGGGAGAATTCGATCGCCAATACCAGCCTAAGGAAGTGTGCCATACACCCAAACCGGCGGAGGAGCAAAGATGAAGCAGGCAGTCAAGACTGGAATACCGGCGCCCAGCGCGCCGATCGAATGGGCGACCCTGGCCGATGGTGTTCTTTACACCGCGCAGATTCCGATCAAGGCGGATGGTTCGATCGAGTCAGGCGATATCGGGACGCAGACGCGCCTGACACTCGACAATCTCAAGCGCACCGTTGCCGCCGCCGGCGGCACACTGGCGGACGTGGCCCAGGTCCTCGTTTATCTGCCGGACCCCAACGACTTTCCGGGCATGAATGAGATTTATGGGCAGTATTTCGCAAAGCCGCACCCGAACCGGGCGACGATCGTGGCGCAGCTCATGGTGCCCGGCGCGCGGATCGAGATCGTCGCCTACGCCCACATCGCCAGAAAAAAGCCGCGCACCGCGGCGAGCCGCAAGCCGGCGGCGCGCAAACTTGCCCGAAAGGCCTCCGGCAAGCGCAAGTGACCACCCTCATCATTGGTGCCGGCGTGATCGGCACCACACTTGCCTACGAACTCGCCCTGATGGGCGAGAAGGTGACGGTGGTCGATGCGGCCGCAGGCCCCGCCTTGGAGACGAGCTTTGCCAATGGCTCGCTGATAACACCCAGCATGTCGGATCCCTGGGCGTCGCCGGGTGTGCCGAAGATGCTGCTCAAGTATCTCGGCCGCGAGGATGCGCCCTTTCTTCTCCGGCTGCGGGCCCTGGCTTCGATGGCGGGTTGGGGCGTTTCGTTTCTGCGAAACTGCAGCCCGGAGAAATGGCGGGCCAATACAAGAGCCGTCTTTCCCCTCGCCGAATACAGCCGCGACCGGCTCGACGCAATGACCCGCGAGCTTGGCCTCGACTATGATCGCTGCGGCGAAGGCACGCTGCGCATTCACCAGGACCAGGAATCGATGCGTGCGGCGGATGCAGCGCTTGCCGTCTACCGCGATCTCGGCTGCGAGATCAGGGTGCTTGGCCAGGAGGAGTGCCTCGCCATGGAGCTGTCGCTCCGTCCCGTGGCACGGGGGATTCACGGCGGGTTTCACTTTCCCGGCGATCGCAGCGGCGATTGCCATGTCTTCACCCGTCAGCTCATGGCCCGTGCGGCGGAGAAGGGCGCGGCCTTCCAGTTCAACAGCAAGGTGACGGCGCTCAAAGTGGAAAGCGGCCGGCTCAAGGCAGTACTTACATCTTCCGGCCCGATTGCGGCCGACCGCTTCGTTCTCGCGGCGGGTAGTTACAGCCTGGGCCTCGGCCGGCAGGCCGGACTGCGCATTCCCGTCTTCCCAGTCAAAGGTTATTCGGCGACCTTCGACGTCTCGGGATGGAACCGGCCGCCGTCGGTTCCCTTTGTCGACAATGGCCGCAAGATTGCCGTGGTCCGGATGGGCAACCGCCTGCGGATCGCCGGCACCGCCGAGTTCGCCGGCTTCGACCGGCGCGACAATCCCGTCCGCAGCGGCGTCTTGCTCAAGCACTTCAAGTCGTTATTTCCGGAGAGCACGGGCGTGGGGCCGCCGCAATACTGGCATGGCCTGCGGCCGATGAGTGCCGATGGCCGGCCCTTCATTGGCCGAACCCGCCTCTCCAATCTCTATGTCAACACCGGACATGGGCCCCTGGGCTGGACGCTCGCCTGCGGATCGGCAAAGGCCCTCGCGCAAGTCATCCGTGGAGTGAGGCCGGAGATCGATCTTGAGCCGTTTGCCCTTGGGCGTCCGTAAATCAATCAACAGGAGATCGATCCATGTCGAAACCGAAAATCGGATTCATTGGCGTCGGGCTGATGGGTCATGGAATGGCAAAGAACATCGTGGAGAAGGGCTATCGGCTCTCGGTGATCTGCCACCGCAACCGTGAACCCGTCGACGATCTGGTGCGCCGCGGCGCTATTGAGGTAAAGACACCGCGGGCGATGGCCGAATGCAGCGACGTGATCTTCCTGTGCCTCAACTCATCGCCGCAGGTCGAGGATGTGATCTTGCGCGCCGATGGCGTGCTGTCGGGCGCCAGGCCCGGCCTCATTGTCGCCGACAGTTCGACCTCCGACCCCGCATCGACGCTGAGGCTCGCGGGCCTCCTCGCCGCAAAAAAGGTGACGCTCTGCGATGCGGCGCTCGGCAATACGCCGACCGAAGCGGAAGCGGGAACCCTCAATGCCTTTGTCGGCGCCGATGCAGCGACCTTTGCCACGCTTCGGCCAGTGATCGAGACCTGGGCCAAAACCATCGTGCATGTCGGCGAGGTCGGCAGCGGCCACAAGGTGAAGCTCATCAACAATTTCATCGGCATGTGCAATGTCGCGACCTACGCGGAGGCTTTCGCGGCCTGTCAGGCCATGGGCCTCGATCCGCAGAAACTCTACGATGTCGTGCGGCCGGGCGGGCTCTACAACGGCATGTTCGAGCGGATCACCCGCTGGGTCACGACGCGCGATCCCAAGGCTCATCAGTTCCGCATCAACAACAGCTTGAAGGACGTCATCTACTTCAACCGCATGGTCGAGGAGGCGGGCATGACGAGCCTGCTCGGCCATGCCACCCAGCATCTCTACATGCTGGCCAAGGCCGACGGCTATGGCGACAAGTTCATGCCAAGACTCGTCGATGTGGTGACCAAACTCAACGGCCTGCCGGTGAAGGGGTCCGATGTTGTCTGATGGTAGCCTGAGGGATTAGGCCGCCCATCGTAGTTGTGTTGGCAGGATTATGTTGACCGGACGATTCTTAAGGAAAATATGTCTTGAAGAGAATTGGTGGTGGACGCAGTGTGGGACGAACCCGTCTCGGCGTCAAATTCCCCGATAACAGGGAAAATATC
>JANMQB010000219.1:0-7015 GCA_031370155.1 Hyphomicrobiales bacterium
CGAGCGCGACGAACCGAAGCTTGCCGGCACGCGCAGTTACGAGCCGGAATAATCCTGAACGAAAAAGGCCCGGCTAGCGCGTGATCAGGAAAAGTGGGCACCGGTTTTCCGTCAGATCACGCGCCAGCACTTAAGCGTCCGTCTCTATCACCGCCACCGCCGCCGCCGTCACCGCGATTCCCGCAATCACGCCAACGTCCGGCCAGCCATGGCCGATCAGGCCCTCATAGAGCGCCACGAAAGCCGGCAGCAGATAGGTATAGGCCATGACCTTGGCGGCCGGCAGCACCAGGCTGGCGCTCTTGATCAGATAGAAGGTGATTGCCGTGGTGAAGACGGCGAGATAGGCGATGCCGAGATAGGCCCACCACGGCACGGCGCGCCAGTCCGTCGCCGCGATTTCCCGCCCGCCATAGAGAAGCAGGAGAATCATGCCGCAGCCGAGCGCCGACATGTTGAGCCGCGCCAGGCTCTCGCCCCGGTGCAGCTTGCGCACCGCCGGCGAATACGCGGCATAGACGGCACACCCGATGAAAAAGATCGCTTCGCCTTTGCCCAGATGAAAGCCGAGAAGCCTGCCCATATCGGCATCGAACAGCACCCACAGCGCGCCGGCAGCACCGATCGCCAGCCCGAGCCCGATGCGCGGCGATATTTTTTGCCCCAGCAGCGGCCAGCCGATCAGCGCCGACATCAAGGGCACCAGGGTGAAGACCGCGCCGAGCGAGACCGGATCGGTCAACCGCAGCGCCGCGAACATGGTGACGAAAAAGACGACCAGCGTGAAAGCGATGGTAAAATAGCGCGCCAGATCGGCAAGGCCCGGCCGTTTCAGTCCCTCGGTTGCGGCAACCAGGCCTGTGAAGATTGCCGCCGCCAGCAGCATGCGCAGGAAATTCAGCGGTTCCGGCGCCAGTTCATGGGCGATGAGACCGCCCCCCGTGAAGCTGGTGGCGACGAGCCCGGTGAACAGCAGCATGGCGCCATGGGCGGCCCGCGCCGATGGCAGCCTCACCCGGCGGCCTGCGGCGCATAGTCCGCGCCATTGACCGTCTGCGGCCTGCCGGCCAGATGCAGCGTGCTCACCCGCTCCGCCGTCTCGGCGATCACCTTGCCGCGGCGCACGACTTTGAGCCGGTTGGCCCTAAGCCTGATCGCCTCGATCGGGTCTTTCGCCTGCAGGATGACGAAATCCGCGTGGCACCCCTTCTCCAGCCCATAGCCTTCGAGATGCATGGCCTTGGCCGGATTGACGGTCACCGCATCGAAGGCCCAGCGCATCGCCTCGCGGCTGGTCATCGGCACCGCATGAATGCCCATCGCCGCCACTTCCAGCATGCAGCCCTGGCCCAGCGGATACCACGGGTCCATCACGCAATCATGACCGAAGGACAAATTGATGCCGGCGGCGCGCAGTTCCGCGACCCGCGTCAGCCCGCGCCGCCTGGGATAGGTGTCGTGGCGGCCCTGTATCGTAATGTTGATCAGCGGATTGGGCGTTGCGTGAAGTCCCGCCTCGGCGATCAGTGGAATGAGCTTTGAGACGTAATAATTGTCCATCGAATGCATCGAGGTGAGATGCGACCCCACCACCCGGCCCTGCAATCCCAGCCGCTGCGTCTCGAAGGCGAGCGTTTCCACATGCCGCGACAGGGGATCGTCGGTCTCGTCGCAATGGATATCGACCAGCAGCCCGCGCTTTTCGGCGATCTCGCACAGTTCCTTGAGGCTGGCCGCGCCATCCGCCATGGTCCGCTCGAAATGCGGGATGCCGCCCACCACATCGACCCCCATGTCGAGGGCGCGCAGCAGATTCTGTTTCGCCGTCCTGGAGCGGTAGAAGCCGTCCTGCGGAAAGGCGACGATCTGCAGGTCGATATAGGGGGCGATTTGCTTTTTCACCGCGAGCAGCGCTTCGGCGCCCAGGAGCCGGTCGTCGCAGACGTCCACATGGGTGCGGATCGCCAGCAACCCTTGTGACACGGCAAGATCGCAATATCGCAGCGCCCTTTCGATGACCGCTTCGTGGGTGAGCAGCGGCTTGAGCTCGCCCCACAGCCCGATCCCTTCCAGCAGGGTGCCCGACATATTGAGCCGGGGCAGCCCGAGCGATAATGTCGCATCCATATGGAAATGCGCGTCGATGAAGGGCGGCGACACCAGATAGCCCCGCGCGTTGATCGTCTCCCGCGCCTCGGCGGCCAGGCCTTCGCCGCACGCCGCAATGCGACCGTCCTTGCAGCCGATGGCCATATTGCTGCGGCCGTCCGGCAATGTTGCATTGCGAATAAGAAGATCGAGCATGCCGGTCCCGGTGGCTTGGGTGTCACACTCAACATGAACGATAATGCGGTTTTCAACAACCACTTGCGGTGCACCCGAACTTGTGGCTAAGAAATTACCATCGAGGGCAAGCGATCCAGAAAAAAGAAGGCCAATGGGCCGCTGGGGCGATGGGTGATGGGGCAATGATTCGGGGTGGCACCGGAAAGCGGCATGTTCTGCTGCTGCAGGGTCCGTGCGGCGGCTTTTACCGTGAACTTCAGAAGGCGCTCGAGGCCCGCGGCCACGCTTGCACCAATGTGGTGATCAATGGCGGCGATTTGGTCGATGCGCGATTCGGCCGGAAATTGGTCTTCCGCCGGTCTTTCGCCGACTGGCCGGCCTGGCTCACCGCCACCGCGCTTCGCGAACGTGTCACCGACATCGTGCTTTACGGCGATTGCCGCCCCTATCATCGCGCCGCCATTGCCGCGATGAAGCCGTTGGGAGTAACCATCCACGCTTTGGAAGAAGGTTATCTGCGGCCTAACTGGATCACCTGCGAGCGCGACGGCGTCAACGGCAACTCCCGCTTCGTCGAACTCGATCTCGAGGATATCGACGATGCCGTGCTTGCCGCCGGCGAGCCCGCTCCCGAAACCGAATTCGAAGGCTCCCAGCTCCGCTACATGCTGGCCGGGATAAACTATTACTTCTGCTCGTTGATCTTGACGCCGTTCTTCCCCCGCTATGTGGCCCACCGCGACCTCGACATTCTCGGCGAAGCGGCCCTGTGGCTCGGCCGTTTCGCCAGCTGGCCGCAGCGCCGGCTCGAAACCCGGCGCGCCCTGAAGCAGATCGCCCGCCTCGGCAGGCCGGTTCACCTGGTGCTGCTCCAGCTCAATGGCGATTCCCAGATCAAGGACCACAGCGGCTTCGGCTCCGTGCGCCTCTTCGTCGAATTCTGCATCGCCGAATTCGCCGCCTCCGGCAGCGCCGACACGGTTCTGGTGTTCAAGAATCATCCCCTCGACAACGGCGTCATCAATCTGTCGAAGCTGATCCGCGACGAAGCGGCGCGGCACAGTCTCGGAGATCGCGTCTTCTTCGTCGATACCGGCAAGCTGGTGCCGCTGCTGCACGAGGCGATCTCGGTCACGGCCGTCAATTCCACCGCCTGCCACCAGTCGTTGCGCCGCGGCATTGCGACGCTGGTTCTCGGCAAGGCCGTCTATAATCACCCGGAGATCGTGCCGCGCATGCGGCTGGCGGATTTTTTCCGCATGCGGCCGGTCGGCAGGCGTGAGCACTATGAGCGTCTGGTCAAGCTCCTCCGGCTCACCTGCCAGGTGAACGGCAGCTATTACGGCAAGGCCGGCCGCAAGGTCGCTCTCGGGCCCCTCTGTAACATGCTGATAGATGGCGGCGTGCCGCTCGACGCCTTCCTGAAGTCCTCCGCCTCCGAAAGCCGGACGGAAGCCAAGACCGGCACGTGACCGTGCCCGCGCCCCTGCGCGACGCCCATGTCCAATTTCCGGTCATGAACGCGTCCGTCCATATTTTTTCTGCCGGCCTGTGGCGGCTGCGCGACGAAGTCGCCGCCATGTCCGGCCTGACGCCGCAGCGTGCTTTTTTCACGGCCGGACGCTCCGGGGCGGTGGCAGGCTGGGGCCACAAGCTAACCGCCAACCGGGCGCGGCGCGAAGCCCTCCGCCGCGGCATTCCCTATCTCGCCTTCGAGGACGGTTTCCTGCGCTCGACAAAGCCTGGCGCGGCGGTCCGGCCCTCGTCCATGATCATGGACCGCACCGGCATCTACTACGACGCGGGCGAGCCCTCCGATCTCGAGACGGCACTTGCGACGGGCGGCTTCTCCGATGCCGAACTGACCGAGGCGGCCGGATTGCGCGGCGCCATCGCCGCCAGACGCCTGTCCAAATACAACAATGGCCGCGACCGCCTCCCCATTGAGCTTGATCCGAAGCGGCGCAATATCGTGCTGCTGGTCGACCAGACCTTCGGCGATGCCTCGATTGCCGGTGCGCTGGCCGGTCAAGCGGACTTTGCCCGCATGGCCGCGGCGGCGATCGCCGAAAATCCCGGCGCCCTGCTGATCGCCAAACTCCATCCGGAGGTGGTTGCCGGAACCAAGCGCGGCTATCTCGGCCACCTCTTGGGCCGGCCCGGCATCCATGTGCTGGCGGAGAACGTCAACCCCTGGGCGCTGCTCGATCTCCGGCCCAAGGTCTATACCGTCTCCTCCCAGCTTGGCTTCGAGGCGCTGATGGCCGGGTGCCGCGTCGTCTGCTTCGGCGTCCCTTTCTACGCCGGCTGGGGCTTGACCGATGACCGCCAGGCCGTGCCCCGCCGCACCCGCCGCTGCACCCGCGATGAACTCGCCGCGGCGGTCTATGTGCGCTACAGCCGTTACTTCGATGCCTGGAGCCGCCAGCCTGTCGATGCCCTGACGGCGATCGATCAGCTTGATTTTCTCCGCCGCCGCTTCCTCGCCAACGATCGCCCGGTCGTTGTCTATCGCATGCCGCGCTGGAAGCGCCGCGCGGTGGCGGCACTCCTCGAAGGTCCGCCTGGCCGGGCGCGCTTCATCGGCCGCCTGACTCCGGCGCTCGCGGAAGCCAAGAGCCGCGGCGGCGCCATTGCCGCTTGGGGTGCCAGGGCCCGCGCCATCCGCGGCCGCTGCGAGGCGGAAGGTATGACCTGCCTGACCATTGAAGACGGATTCATCCGCTCGGCCGGCCTCGGTGCCGCTTTCGTGCCGCCCCTCTCCCTTGCCATAGATGAGCCCGGCATCTACTACGATGCCTCGCGGCCATCCGGCCTCGAAGATATCCTGAATCATGCCGAAATCGATGCCTCTCTCGTCGCCGAGGCCCGCCAACTCGGCCGCCGTGTCGTTGAGGCCAAGATCACCAAATACAATCTGGCCGCCGCTACCGGGCTGCCGCCCCTGCCGCAGGACCGGCAGAAGATTCTGGTCATTGGCCAAGTCGCCGATGACGAAGCCGTTCGCCTCGGAATTCCCGGCGGCATGGCCACCGATCGCCACGTCAATGCATCGCTTCTCGCCGCGGTCCGCCGCCGTCATCCGTCGGGCTTTGTCATATTCAAGCCACACCCGGATGTTGAAAGACTTGGCCGCGCCGGCGCTTTGACGGCGGAACAGGAACGCCGCGATGCCGACTGGATTGCCCGCGACTTTACCCTCGAACTCCTCTACTCCGCGGTGGACCGGGTGGAGACCTTCGGCTCGCTGGCCGGCTTCGAAGCCCTTCTTAGGGGACTGCCGGTGACGGTACATGGCATGCCCTTCTATGCAGGCTGGGGTCTGACCGAGGATCTGCTATCTTGTCCGCGCCGCGTCCGCCGGCGCAGCCTCGACTAGCTCGTCGCCGCGGCGTTGATCCTCTATCCGCGCTATTTCGATCCCGAGAGCGGTCTGCCCTGCCCGCCGCAAGTGGCGCTCGACCGGATTGCCCGATCGAAAGACCGCAAACCTCCGCCGCTCGCCCGGCTGGCGGCACTGGCCGGACGGGGCATCATTGCCTGGCGCAGGCTGATGGCGCTGCCGGGCGCGAGGCACCGCACATGAGCCTCGCTGCCGCCGCACCGCGATCGCGATGGTCGCAATTCATCCATGAGATGCGCACCGGTTTCCACCGGCAATGCAACGTCGTCTTCGCCCTCCTGTTCAAGGATTTCCGCGTCAAGACATCGAACGGACGCCTGGGTCTCGTGTGGGTGGCGATCGAACCCGCCATCCATATCCTTGTGCTCGGCTCGCTATGGTATCTGGCGGGCCGCACCGCGATCGCCGGCATGAACATCGGATTGTTCCTCGCCACCGGTGTGCTGCCCTATCTGATCGTGCGCCGCTCTCTGCAGGACATTCCGTCGGCACTCGGTGCAAGTGATTCGTTCTATAATTATCAGCAGGTGAAGCCCGTCGATGCGGTGATCGCCCGCTTCATTCTCGACATGCTGCTGCTGATCGTCGGCGGCTTCCTTGTCCTCTTTCTGCTCGCCTGGTTCTTCGACGCCTGGATCAAGGTGGAGAACGGCCTGCCGCTCATCGGAGTCCTGCTGACCGCCATGGCCATGGGATTCGGCGTAAGTCTCCTGCTCGCGACCTACGGCTATCTGTACGAAGGATTGCTGAAGGGTGTTTCCGCCTTCTCGCGTCCGCTGATGTTCGTCTCCGCGGTTTTCTACACGCCGAACGATCTCCCTGCCGAGGCGCGCTATTTTCTGAGCTGGAACCCGATCGTCCAGATCATCGAATACATCCGCTACTATGCTCTCGGCATCCGCCTCTTCCCCGAGGCCGACTTCTGGTATGCGCTGCTGTGGGCGCTTTGTGCGCTGTTCCTCGGCGCAATTAGTTACTATGCGAACCGCTTCCGGCTGATCGAGAAATGATCGAATTCATCAATGCCTCGAAATATTATCCGACCCGCTTCGGGCGGCACTACATATTCCGCGATGTGTCGATGACGCTTCCGGAAAAAATCAACATCGGTATCGTCGGCGCCAATGGGGCGGGCAAGTCCACGCTTATGCGCCTGATTGCCGGCGTCGACATCCCGAGCGAAGGACAGATCGTCCGCACGGGGAGGATTTCCTGGCCCCTCGGCCTCACCGCCGGTCTACAGCGGAATATTACCGGCAAGGGAAACGCCCGCTTCGTCTGCCGCATCCACGGTCTTTCCAGAACGGCCATCGATCAGCGGCTTGA
>JANMQB010000232.1:0-5538 GCA_031370155.1 Hyphomicrobiales bacterium
CTTGCGGTTACGATCCTCGAACCGCTGCGAGACGGCGCTCTGCGCGATGCCGAAAGTCTGTATCTCCCGGATGGCCATCAGCTCGTTGGCCACCAGACCGGCGAGCCGGCCCTCCTTGCGGCGTTGCTTGCGCGCAGCGCGAGCGATCCTCCGCCCACCTCGGTGCGTTGGGCGGACGGATCGAGACGGACCGCGCCGTAGCCGGCAATAATCGCAAACTTGTCTATCACCCGCAGACCCTTGCCGTCGGGGCCGGCTGCGAACGCGGCACCGACCCTGCGGAGGTGCAAAGATTGATTTCCGACACGCTTGCCGCCAATGGCCTCGCCGCGCAGGCTGTCGCCTGCCACGCCTCCATCGATGTGAAGGAGGATGAGCCCGCCATCCACACTCTGGACAATATTCGCTTCTTCACGGCGGAGCAGTTGAATGCACTGTCGCCGCAGCTCAAGTCGCCTTCCGATATCGTGGCAAGGGAAGTCGGAGCACCCGGTGTCGCCGAAGCGGCGGCGCTGGCCGCGGCCGGACCTGGCGCCGAACTGATCGTCGCCAAGACCAAGAGCAAGCGCGCCACCTGCGCCATTGCCCGCGCCGCTTCTCCTATTGTCGCATCCACAGGCCGTCCGCGCGGCAGGCTTCAGGTTGTGGGGATCGGCCCCGGCAGCGCCGAATGGCGCAGCCCCGCCGCCTGTGCAGCACTCGAAACTGCGAGTGATTGGGTGGGTTATGGTCTTTATCTCGATCTCATCGCTGATTTGAAAGCGGGTCAGACCGAACACCGTTTCACTCTCGGCGGCGAAGAAGATCGCGTGCGACATGCCATCGCCCTCGCCAAGGAGGGCAAACAGGTGGCCCTCGTCTGCTCGGGCGATGCCGGCATCTATGCCATGGCCGCCCTCGTCTACGAGATTATCGATCTCGAGCCCTGCCGCATTGCGGTGGACGTCATCCCCGGCGTCTCCGCCTTCCAGGCCGCCGCCGCCAAGGCCGGCGCCATGATTGGCCATGATTTTTGCTGCATCTCCCTTTCCGATCTCTTGACGCCATGGGAGGCGATTGAAAAGCGCGTGCGGGCGGCGGCGGAAGGCGATTTTGTCATTGCCTTCTACAATCCGCGCTCGCTTAAGCGCCGCGACCAGCTCGAACGCGCCATGGCGATCCTGAAGCAGCACCGTCCGGCGGATACGCCCGTTGTCATTGCCTCCAATCTCGGCCGCCCCGAAGAAAAGGTGAAGATCGTGCCCTTGGCTGAATTCAATGCCGATGACGTCGACATGCTGACATTGGTCATGGTCGGTTCGTCGCAATCGAAATCCATGAAGCGCGGCGACGGGCGGACCTACGCCTATACGCCCCGCGGCTATGCCGGGAAGCGGAAACAGCAATGACCGTCCATTTTATCGGCGCCGGGCCCGGTGCCGCCGATCTCATCACGGTGCGCGGACTGAAACTCATCCAGTCCTGCCCCGTCTGCCTCTATGCCGGCTCGCTGGTGCCCGAAGAAATCGTCAAGGCGGCACCAGCCGGCGCCCGCATCGTCGATACGGCCCCCTTGCATCTCGACGAAATCGTCGCCGAAATCGAGGCAGCTCATGTGCAAGGCCACGACGTGGCCCGCGTCCATTCCGGCGATCCGAGCTTGTACGGAGCAATCGCCGAGCAGATGCGCCGCCTCGACAAGCTCGGCATTGCCTATGACGTGACCCCCGGCGTTCCCGCCTTCGCCGCCGCAGCCGCCGTGCTCAACACCGAATTCACCCTGCCGGAAATCGCCCAGACGGTGATCCTGACCCGTACCGCCATGCAGGCCTCGCCCATGCCGCCCGGCGAGTCCCTCGCGGAACTGGGCCGCTCGAAAGCGACGCTGGCCATTCATCTGTCAATCCGCAATCTTAGCTACATCGAGCGCGCCTTGACGCCGCACTACGGCCCCGATTGTCCTGTGGTCGTGGTCTACCGCGTCACCTGGCCGGACCAGATGATCCTGCGCGGCACGCTCTCGACAATTGCCAAGAAAGTGCGCCAAGCGAAACTCACGCGAACGGCGCTTATCCTCGTCGGCCCGGTGCTTGCCGCCCGGGATTTCCGCGACTCGGCCCTCTATGATGCCGGCCACGAGCATGTGCTGCGAAACCGCAAGACGGCGAAAATTCAGGCGCGCTCGATCCGGCAGGTGTAGCAATTGTTAAGCGCCGAGCGAACATGCACATAGGCGACATCCTGGCGTTTAAGCATTTCCGCCGCCGCTGGTGCGAGACCGGGCGCCGCGACAATCTGGCCGGTGCCATAGACAATCCGGTCGTCGTGTCCGTAGCCCTTGATGAGGTGGGCGGCGCGTTGCATCAGCATCGCCGGTGTTTTGCGTTGGTCCTCGGCGCGATCGCAGGGCCGGCATGCAGAAAGATCGGTCCGGTCTCGGCATAGGGCTGAAGCTCCGGAAATGGCCGGTAGGCGAGAATGAGATAAGCTTCACCCTTGGCCACATCCTCGAGGCAATGACGGCAGGGAACGCCGTGGCCATCCGATATGCGGCGCTCCGGTGCCATCCCATAGGCGTCTGGAGCGCCAGCCTGAAGCTTGCGAGCGTCATCGGCCAGCATGGCAACGAAACGGATGGCTGTCATCGGTCACTCTCCTGATGGCACCAAATGACCACCACTACACCCCGCGGCGCCACCCGATTCTTGCGTGGTAGGCTGCTGCCATTGCTAGTGCCTTTACAGACGGAGCGATTCGCGCGTTATTCCCTCTTGGTTATTGGGGAGTGATTCATGACTGCTGAGACCAGCGCTCTTGATCAAGCAGCGCGACAGATGGCGACCGCGCTCGGCAAGATCGGCGACGCCGCCACCGCCGGCCCGCCAGGCCAGGTCGAAGAGGTGCCGGTGCGCGAGCTTTTCCTTGAGCTCCTCGTTGTCGGCCTAGCCAATCTGTACGGCAAAGTGCCGCTTGCCTCGACGCTCTTCGAACGCAGCATGCTCAAGGCGGTCACCGGCCATTTGCCGGACGCGGAATCTTCGAAACTCATGATTCGGACGGACGACTGGATCAGGCTGGAGGGTTTGATACGAGGCCAGGAAGGCCAGAAGGCTTATTCGCTTTCGCTCCAGTCCTTGGCCGTTCTGTCTACCGAAACGCCGGATGGCAGTATCGGCCGGCTGATGGAGCGAGCCTGCGACTGTTATGTCCGGCAGGTCCACACGCCCGAACTCAGGCAGGCGACACGCAGGCTTGCCGCCGTCTTTCTGAACATGATGGCGCATAGTTAAGGCATTTCCGGCGGTCGCGCGAACAAATCGCCCTGCGCGGAAATCCTGTCCATAGCCACCGGAATGCCCTCATGGCGCAGCAGCCATTGTTTGCGGCCGATGCCGCCGCCATAACCCACGAGCGAACCGTCGGCGCCGATCACGCGATGGCACGGCACCACGACGGCGATCGGATTGCGGCCACAGGCGAGGCCCACGGCGCGCGTGGCATGTGCATCGCCGAGGCGTTTGGCAAGTTTGCCATAGGAACCGGTCTTGCCGCAGGGAATGCGCCTGAGTTCGGCCCAAACTCGGCGCTGAAACTCGGTACCGCCGCCGTCCGCCGGAATGTCGTCGATGGCCGAAAGCTCGCCCGCGAAATAGGCCCGGATGCGATCCGAGAAGCCGTGCGGATTGACGGCCGGGAACAGTCCCGAAGCACCGAACCGCAGCCGCAAATCGCGCGCGATACGCTCCGGCTTATCGTCGAATTCGAGGCCGATCAACACGCCGTCGCGGGCCAGGAGCAACATCGGCCCCAGCGGCGTCTCGATCCGGTCCGTCAAAACGGTTATCATCCGCAATGTCCGCCCTCGTGGCGACGCCGGATGCAAATGAAGGATTTCAGTCATGACTTCAAGGCACAGAGTAGCACTGTTCATCGATGCGGAAAATGCGTCCGCCAAACACCTTCCGGATACCTCGAGCTTTGCCGCAAATTGGGGAATTTGGGGAAACCGGCCATTGCCCGCTGCTATGGCGGCCCGGCCGGTCTCAAGAAGTGGGAAAGAGCCATGGCGGAGCATCACATCATGCCGATGCTGACGCCGCCGAGCGCCAGCAAGGAGAATGCCAGCGACTTCGCGCTCACCATCGACGCGGTCTCGCTTCTCCACCGGGGCATGTTCGATCACGCCGTCATTGCATCGAGCGATGCGGATTTCACGCAGCTTGCGATGCACATCCGCGAATATGGCAAGGGCATAGACGGCGTCGGAGAATCGAAAGCCACCAAGCCTCTCCGGCTCGCATTCGATGAATATCACGTCGTCGCCGCGGAACCGGGAAGGAAGACATCTGCCAAGAAGCTGCCGCCGGCGCCGGTCAGGAAGGCCGCCACAGCGGTGGAAATCGACAAAGGCCGGCTGGTCGAGCTGTTCCGGGGAGTTTCAAAAGATGGCGTAACCGCCGACAAGCAGGCATTGGGGCGGGTTCTCGCCGCGGAAATTCCGCACTACAAGAAGGGTTATCGCACCCTGGAGAACTATCTCCGGAAATCGGGGTTGTTTGACGTCAAGGATGGAACCGCAAGGCTACTGCCAATATGGGGCGTCACCCCAGCCGCTTCAGAGCGTCACCGATCTTGAGCTTCCGTGCCTCGAGTTCCGCCTTGCGTTCGCGGGCTTCGGTCAGCACCTCTTCCGGCGCCTTGGCGACGAAGCCGGGATTGTTGAGGCGTGAGCCGATGGCGGCGGCGTCCTTCTCGACCTTCTCGCGTTCCTTGCGCAGCCGCGCCTTTTCGGCGGCGAAATCGATGACGCCCTCCAGCGGCAGCGCCACGGTCGCCTCGTCCAGCACGATCTGGGCGGCGTGTTTCGGCACCCGATCCTCGAAGGCAAGCGACGCAAGCCGGGCCAGCCGCATGATCTCGTTTTCCCATTGCGCGGCGCGCCGCCGCGTCTCGCCTCCGGCGCCCACCAGCACGCAGGCGATCTTCGCCCCCGCCGGCACGTTCATTTCGGCCCTGACCGAGCGCACCTCGGAAATGAGCCGGATTACCCACGCCATTTCCGCATCCGCGCGTGGATCGCCGAGCCCCTTGTAGGCGGGCCAGGCGGCATCGATTAGCCAGTGCTCGCGCTTAGCCGTCTTCTGCCACAGCTCCTCGGTGACGAATGGCATGAAGGGATGCAGCAGCAGCAAAGTCTGGTCGAGCACCCAGGCGGCCGAGCCACGCGTCTCGGATTTTGCGGCATTGTCGGCGCCGTTGAGGATCGGCTTGATCAGTTCCAGATACCAGTCGCAATAGACGTTCCACACGAACTGGTAGAGGGCGGCGGCGGCCTCGTTGTATTTGTGCTCCTCGATGGCGCGGGTGACTGCGGCTCGCGTGCGCGAGGCTTCGCCGGCAATCCAGCGGTTGACGGTGACGCGCGCCGCCACCGGATCGTAATTCGCATCGCGCGCCACGCCGTTCATTTCGGCGAAGCGCGCCGCGTTCCACAGCTTGGTGCCGAAATTGCGATAGCCCTCGACCCGGGATTTCGCCAGCTTGATGTCGCGGCCCTGG
>JANMQB010000257.1:0-2645 GCA_031370155.1 Hyphomicrobiales bacterium
ATCCCCGTCGACACGGCGAAGTTCGAAAGCTCGGTACACGGAATATTTGCCATCGGCGACATCAACAGCTATCCGGGCAAGCTCAAGCTCATCCTCTGCGGCTTCCATGAGGCGGCGCTGATGGCGCAGGAGGCCTTCCACATCAAGAATCCGGGCGAGCGGCTCTTGTTCCAGTACACTACCTCGAGCTCGAGCCTGCAGAAAAAGCTCGGCGTGGCGTGAGACAGCCGCGGATGTTTGCGATCGGCATCGGAGCAGGGCCAGTCACGAGATGGTGCGGCGGCGCCTGAGGCGCTTGCGCGCGGTGGCCAGGTCCTCTCGCCGGTTCGGCCGGCCCAGCAGCTTGCGGAAATTATCGCGCCGTTCATGCACCGAGGCGATGGCGAGTCCCATGGGCACGCCGGCTTCCACCAGAAGAGACTCGCCCAGCTGCAGGCTCGACTCGATGGTTTCCGGCACCGCCTCGGTAACGCCCGCCATATAGAGCTTCATGGCGTGGCGCTCGTCGCGGGCGCGGGCGATGATCTTGAGATCGGCGCGCTCGGCGCGGGCCGACTTCGTCACGTCGTCGACACGCACCGGATTATCCATGGTGACGGCCAGCGCCTGAGCTCCGGCGAGGCCGCATTTACGCAGGAATTCCGGGTTGGCGGCATCGCCGTAATAGACCGGATGGCCGTTCTTGCGCTCGCGCGCCACCAGTTCGGCGTCATTGTCGACGGCGATATAGGCGATCTTGTGCTCGTCGAGCATGGAACCGATCAGATGACCGACACGGCCGAAACCGGCGACAATGACGCGGGGGTCACCGCCGCCGGGCAGCGGCGCCGGCAATTCGGCCGCCCGCGGCGCCGCCTTCCTGATTTTCCCGGCGAGGCGGGCGCCCATCCGGGCCAGCAGGGGAATGGCGATCATGGTCAAGGAGACGATCAGCAGGGCATCGCGCTCGGCGGTGGCATCGAGGATACCGAAGGCGGACGCCGAGCCCAAGATGACGAAAGCGAATTCGCCGCAGGGACCGAGCAGAAGCGCGGTTTCGAAGGCCACCGCCTGACTGGCCCGGAACAGCCGGGCGAGCGCGAAGATCACCGCCGCCTTGAGGGCGACAAGCCCTGCCACCGCGGCGAGAATGCGCAGCGGGCTTTGGACGAGACCCTGGAGATCGATGCCAAGGCCGACCAGCAGAAAGAAGGCGCCGAGCAACAGCCCCTTGAAGGGTTCGATGATGGCCTCGATGGCGCGCCGGTATTCGGTTTCGGCGAGCATCAGTCCGGCGATGAAGGCGCCGAGCGCCATCGACAGG
Source organism: Hyphomicrobiales bacterium (assembly GCA_031370155.1). Lineage (GTDB taxonomy): Bacteria > Pseudomonadota > Alphaproteobacteria > Rhizobiales > Aestuariivirgaceae > Aestuariivirga. Next base: position 1,304 of record JANMQB010000257.1, read on the forward strand.
CCGGCCATTTGGGCGGCCGCGCCGGTGCCCATGGCGATCAACAGCGTCACCGCCATGAACAGATCGGGGCTATTGGTGCCCGCCACCATGCGGAGCAGCGGCCGCAGGGCAAAACGGCCGATGCCGACGATCGCCAGGATGGCCAGCGCCGCCTCCGCCAATGCAACCAGAATTCCCTGCAGCACCGGACCGGAAGTCTCGCGCCCGAGGATGCTGACCAGTAGCAAAAGCGGGATCACCGCCAGATCCTGGAACAGCAGCATGGCGAAACTGGTGCGGCCGGTTTGCGAGCCGAGCCGCTTGGCATCGGAAAGAAGCTGGACCACGATGGCGGTGGACGAGAGCGACAGCGCGGCGCCGAGAATCAGGGCATCGTCGAAGGTAAAGCCGAGCGCATAGGCGGTGAGCGATATGGCCGCGAGGGTGATGGTAACCTGCAGGGCGCCGAGGCCGAAGACCAGACGCCGCATGGTCATCAGGCGCTCGAAGGAAAGCTCGAGGCCGATCAGGAACAGCAGAAACACCACGCCAAGCTCGCCCAGCGAGGCGATCTGGCCGGCATCGGCGATGACCAGCGCATCGAGGACGGGAATGGATTTTGCCAGCCGGCCGAGAATATCGGGACTGAGCAGGATGCCGACGAAGAGAAAGGCCAGAACGGCGTTGATTCCGGCGCGCAAAAACAAGGGCACGATGAGGCCCGCTGCCCCCAAGATGATGAGAAATTCCCGGTAGTGCGAAATTCCGTCGGCCGCCATCGCTGTACTCGCCCTCCGCCGCGAATGTGTGGCATATGGCGGGTGATTGGAAGAGCCATGTTGAGGGGCGAGCCGACATGATGCTGGACTGGCAACGGACAGTTTCTGGAAAATTGCGCGGGCGGGGGCTGGGGCTGCCGTTTGCCGGAACGCCGGGCACGCACAATGCCATCACCGACGTTGCCGGTGTCGAGGTGGGAACGGTCACGCTGATTTCGGGCGAGGGAAAGCTCGTTCCAGGCAAAGGGCCGGTGCGCACCGGGGTTACCGCCATTTTGCCGCGCGGCCGGGCCAAGGCCGAGGTGCCCTGTGCGGCGGGGTATTATTCATTGAACGGCAATGGCGAGATGACCGGGGTGGTGTGGATCGAGGAGTCGGGCGAGTTGCAGACGCCCATCACCATCACCAACACGCATTCCTGCGGTGTGACCCGCGATGCCACCATCCGGTGGCTGGTCTCGCGCGGGCTGACCGACCGGAGGAAGCGCGTCGCGATTTCCACCTGTATCTCGACGAGTTCCAGATGTTCGCCACGCAATCGCTTGCCACCATGTTGGCCGAACTTCGGAAATATCGTGTGCCCC
>JANMQB010000275.1:0-7083 GCA_031370155.1 Hyphomicrobiales bacterium
TGCCACTGGTAGACCTGCTCCGGCCAGGGGCCGAATTCGCCGCCCGCCGCCGTGGGCTTGATCGGATAATAGCCGATCTCGACGGCACCCTGGTGATGCGGGCCGACACGGCCGCCCAGATGTTTCGCCAGCATCTGGGCCCCCAGGCAGACGCCGAGGAAAGGCTTTTCCGCCTTGAGCGGGACGCCGATCCAGTCGATCTCGCGGGCGATCCAGTCGTCGGCGTCATTGGCGCTCATCGGCCCGCCGAAGATCACCGCGCCGTCATGGCCGGTCATGGTTTCCGGCAGGGACTCGCCGAGACAGGGGCGGCGGATATCGAGCGCACAGCCCTTGGCGCGGAGCATCATGCCGATGCGGCCGGGTGTCGAGGCCTCGGAATGGAGGACGATCAGAATCCTGCGCGTCATGGTCTGGCATTCTAGACGCACGATCTTAATGTTTTGGCAATAGTCCCGGACCGGCGCCGCTCAATTGCCGGTGAGGGCGTGGAAAACCTCCAGCGCCGCCCTGCCGCCTTCCGAGGCGCCGCCCTCCATGAAGCCCTGGAAGTCCTGCGAGCAATGCTCGCCGGCGAAGTGGATGGCGCCTTGCGGAACTCCTTCGCAACCGGCGAATGACGTGTACTGCCCGACCTTCCAGTACGAATAGGAACACAAGAGGTTCGGGTCGAGAAGCGGAACCGAAAGCGTCGCCTTGCCGTTCCACTTGCTTGTGATGCCGGGGAAGACCGTCTCGAACTGCTTGAGGAAGGCGCGCGCGTAGGCGGCAACTTTCGGATTCTGATCGGCATTCGAATAGGGCTTGACCGGCGCGAACGCGCCGGCCACATCGCCGCCGGTATAGTTGACGATAATGCCGGTCGCGCCGCCCTGGCCGCGCGTCACGTCCCAGGTGTTTTGAAAGCCGAGATCGGTCGTCGAACCGCCGTTGGAAATGCCCCAGGGTCCCCTGGTGTTCCAAAGGCGGCTGGTGAACTGGAGTTGGAGCTTGGCGTTGCGGCCGGCGCCGAGTTCGGCGATCGCTTTCTTCTTGAGGCTGTCGAAGCCTGCCTTCTTGGTGTCGAGGGTACGCAGGACAGGGAACGGCGTGGTCAGGATCACCTGGTCGGCGGTCACGATCTGGCCGTTCGAGAAATTGAGAGTGACCGTCCCGTCGAGCTTTTTCGCAATCGCGGTCATGCGCCAGCCCAGTTGGATCCTGCAAAGTCCCTTTGAGAGCGCGTCCGCGATCGCCTCTGGCAGTTGCTGGTTGCCGCCGTCGATGTGGAATTGCTCGTCGGAAACGCCGAACACGGCGAAAGTCTGCGGGCTCGGCTGGTAGGCGAGCAGATAAAGGAGATTGAGCGACGACTGGTCGGTCGTCTCGGCTCCGTATTCGATGTTGTAGGCGGCATCGAGCAGGCGGCCGAAGGGCGAAATGTGGCCGCCCGGCACGCGCGTCTGGATCCAGTCATGGATGCTCATGTGGTCGAGCGCGAAGCCGGCCGGCTTGTAATTGTTCCACAGGGTCGGATAACCGGCGGCGGTGATATCGTTCTTCGCCGCTTTGCGGACCGGGCCAAAGTCGATGTCCGCCTGCGCGGCCGAATAGCGTTGACCAAGGAACCAGTAGGTATCGGTCGAGCCCTCGGGCTGGGCGGCGAGCAGGTCGACGACGGGCAACTTGAACCTCTTGGCGAGGCCAAGGATCGTGGTGTGGCCGGAGTCGATCAGTTCGCCGCAGAACTCGCTCACCTGGCCGTTCGCCCAATAACCGCTGCGGTCGCTGTGCATGCGACCGCCAACCTGATTGGACGCTTCGTAGATCGTCGAGGGCAATCCCTTGTCCTGCAGCGTCAGTGCTGCGTTAAGGCCGGCGATGCCGGCGCCGATGATGGCGATGCGGGGCGCGGAGGCGGCGAGCGCGGGAACCGGACGCAGCAGCGCCGCCGGGCCGGCGGCAGCAACAACCGCTCCCAGGGCGCCGCTCCGCTTGAGGAACTCGCGGCGCGTGAAGGCGGCTTCGGTTCGCTTTTCGCGAAGCTCGGCCGGCGTGATGCCGAGCTGCTCGGCGGCTGCATGTTCTTTCGCCAGGCGCTGGATCCAGCGCAATAACGGCGTGCGAGCCATGTGCTCCTCCTCCGCCCCTGTAGTGCCGCGCCGTGAACGATGCCCCATCTGCGAAAAAGTAGCAATATTGGCCGGATTACGCGCCCCGGGCGCGGGCCATGACCCGCCTGATCAGCGGCAGGATCATGCGGCGGGGAGCGCCGCGCATGGAATAGGCGATGAGCTTGTTCATGCCGCCGGGGATCACCATGCGCTCGCCGCGCCGGAAGCCCTCCATCGCCTGATGCGCCACATCCACGGACTTCATGCCGCCGCCCGCCAGGGCCCTCGATCGCATTCCGGCGCGATGCTGAAAGCCGGTCTCGACCGGCCCGGGGCAGACCGTCGTCACAGTGACGCCTGAGCCCTTGAGCTCCTCGTGCAAGGCGTCGGAGAAGGCCAGCACATAGTTCTTGGTGGCGTAGTAGACCGCCATGTTGGGGCCCGGCATGAAGGCGCCGGTCGAGGCGACATTGACAATGCCGCCGGATTTCCGCGCCAGCATGGCCGGCAGAAAACGCAGCGACAAATCCGTCAGTGCACGGACATTCAAGTCGATCATCGCCAGTTGGCCCGCGGCTTCCAGTTCCGCCGCGGGACCGACGAGGCCGAAGCCGGCATTGTTGACGACGAGATCGGGCGCCAGATTGCGCGCCGCCAGTTCGGAGGCGAGCCGGTCGCAGGCGCCGGCAGCCCCCAGGTCCATGGCTATAACGGTGACCGGCACCTGGTGCTTGGCGGCGATCACGCCGCGTACCCGGTTCAATTCCTGCTCCTGGCGGGCGGTGAGCACCAGGGCATAACCCTCGGCCGCGAGCACATGGGCGAAGGCCTCGCCGATGCCGCCGGAGGCTCCGGTGACCAGAGCCAGCTTGCCGCGTACCAGGGGAATCATGATGACGCGGGGTAGTTGGCAATTGCGGCCCGAACAAGGCTGGTGCCGCTGCAAAGCTGACACCCGACTAAGCCGGCACTGTCGCGAGGTCCGCAGTGTCCGGCACGCGGCGGCAAAAAGCGCCGGCGAGATTTCGCCGGCGCTTCGTCCCGAACATGGGGCGGATTGGCGCGATTATCGAATGCCGCCGTCGATCAGGTCAACCAGGGCGTCGATCGTCTGCGGCGTGACGGTGCCGGCGCCGGTGTTAACATTGAGGCCGGGCATCTTGTATTTCGCCGTCATCACGCACTGCAGGACAGGTATGAAGCCCTGCAGGTAGAGGAGCTGGTCAAGCGTCGCGGAAACATAGCCCGACTTCAGGCCGTCGATGGTGGCGGGGGCGAGATCGATACCGCCAACAACGATGTCGCCGGGCTTCTTGCCGGCCTTCTTCAGGATTTCTCCCAATTGACCGGTGATGTTGCCGTGCTGGGTGCCGATTGCCTTCAGGTTGGGATGCGCCTGAATGTATGAGGTCAGCACGTTGGTCGCAAGCGATGGATCGCTGTTGACCTCCTGGCTGATCTCGAGTTTTTCAACCTTGAGGCCGGCCTTCTCGAGCGTCTCCGCCAGACCTTTCTCCGATTGGCCGCGTTCGGCTTGGCTGAATACGCCGTAGACCATGGCCTCGTCACCGGCCTTCAGCCCCTGTGCCAGCATGTTCTCGGCGGTCAGGGTGCCACCGGCATAGAGGTCGACGCCGGCATAGCCCATGCCCTTCGTGCCGAATTCGGCCTGCAGGTCGGTCATCGGCGAATTGCCGACGGTGACGATGATACCCTGGTCGACCGCGCCCTTGACGAGATCGTAGAAGGCGGTGCCGCCGGGGTGGCCCATGATCTCGATGCAGGTCGGCTTCGCCGCGACGGCTTCCTTGAACTGGTTGATCATGGTCTCCGGCGCCCAAGAGGAAAACTGCGCCTTGAGGTCGACGCCGAACGATGCGGCGGCCTCGGCAGCGCCGGTCTGGCGGGCAAGTGTTGCGCCATCGCCGGCAGTGCCGCCCATCTGCATGTACATCGTGAGGCCTTGGCCGATCGGTTCGGCGGCCAACGCGCCGCCGGCAGTCGCTAACAACGCCGCGGCACCGGCTGCTGCCATTAGTGTTCTTGTCTTTTTCATGGTTCGTCTCTCCCTTTGGTGAACGCGCCGCCTTTCGTCTTCATGACGAAAGTCGCGACGCTCATTCGACCGGACGCATCCGGCCGAAAGCCTGTGCCCTTCGCAAGCGCGCGAAGAAGTCGCGGCGGCGGTGGGGTTCCTCGACATACAGATAGAAGATGATGGCGATCAGGAAGATCAGCCCGCGTACGGTATTGACCCAGGCGCCGGTGAGGCCGGTCGCGACAAGGCCGGGTTCGACCACGGCGATGATGAAGCAGCCGAATATTGTACCGACGATCGTGGCGCGGCCGCCGAAGATCGAAGTGCCGCCGATCAGCACCGAAGCAATGGCGATGAGCAGATAGCCCTGACCCTGATTGCCGAAATAGTTCTTGTTCTCGAGCGTGAGGAAGATCGCCGCGATCGCGGCAAGTGTTCCCATCATGGTGAAAAGCTTGATCTTCTCACGGTCGACGTCGATGCCGACGACGCGGGAGACCTCGTTGGAATCGCCGATGAAAAGCGTGTGTTCGCCGAACCGGTGGCGGGTGAGGATGAACCACATGGCCACCACGATGATCGCCGTCCACAGCGACTGGATGGGCAGCTGCTGGACCCAATCGACGCTGGAATTGGCGAAGGGCCGGCCGACAAGCAATTGCCAGACCGAACTCTCCTCGGCGCCGCGCAGAGCATAGGATTTGCCGCCGGAGAGGACCGCCGCCATGCCGTACCAGATGAATTGGGTGCCCAGCGTCGCGATGAATGACGGAATGCCGATCTTGGCCACCAGCACGCCGTTGATGAAGCCGACCATGACGCCCGATGCGATGGCGACGATTACGGCGGCAAAGCGGACGATCTCGCCGGCAAGGGCGGGCGACAGCCAACTTGCGTCGGTGAGCCCCAGGAGGCTGGCGATCAGCATTGGGCCTTCCTTGAAGATCACCGCGAAGACAAAGCCGGAAAACCCGAGTATCGCCGGGAAGCAGAGATCGATCTCGCCGGCTCCGATGATAAAGGTGAGGCCGGCGGCGAGCAGGATCACCGGGGGAAGCGTCGAGAGGAACGTCGTGTACTGGAAGGGGCGCAGGAATACTTCCGGCGCGAGGTACATGAACAGCACCAGGATCAGCGCGAAAACCAGGATGATGGGCAGGCCCTCGAAGCGCTGAAAGATCGACGATGTCTGTTGCCGCGCCATGCCTGCTGCTTCCATCATTGCTTGTGCTGAATTGCAATGAGATATTCGGTGAGCTCCACGACCGACATCTGCTTCGGCGAGATTTCGCTGACGATCCTGCCGCGGTCGAGGACAACCAGCCGGTCGGCGACTTCGTGAACGTGGGCGAGGTTATGTTCGATGTAGATGCAGGCACGCCCGGAGCTCTTGATCCTGCGAACGAAATCGAGAACCTTTCGGACTTCGGCGACGCCGAGCGCGGCGGTCGGTTCATCGAGGACAATGAGGTCGGCGTTGTAGTGCATGGCGCGGCCGATGGCGATGCCCTGGCGCTCGCCGCCGGACAGATTGGAGACGGTCGAATCGACGGTAATGCCGGCACCGCGGAAGCCGATCACGTCCTTCAGAATTTCGCCGGCGATCCGCTTTTCCTGCTTGATGTCGATAAATCCGAAGCGATCGGTTATCTGACGGCCGACGAAAAAGTTCCGCCACAGCGGTTGCTTGTCGGCAAGCGAGCGATCCTGGTAGACGGTTTCGATCGACAGGTCGTGGGCCATGCGGACCGAGAATTCCGCTAGATTCACCTCGCGATCGCGGATGAAGATGCGCCCGGACGTCGGCGCGAGAACACCGGTCATCACCTTGATAAGGGTGGACTTTCCAGCGCCATTATCGCCGATGAGGCCGACGATCTGGTTGCGCCCGATGGCCAAGTCAATATCGCGGAGCGCATCCACGGCGCCGAAGGTCTTGTCGACCTTCTCCAGCCGCACGATAGACTGAAAGTCCAGCTCCCGGCCGGTTCCGGCGGCAATGTCGACATTCGCCAAGGGGCTTCCTCCTTGCGGACGGCCAGGCCCGCAGATCCCCGCATGCCCACAATTCAATGAACCATAATGCGGCTTAGGCGAATGTCCAAGCCACAACTGTTTTCGAACTAACCGCGGAGACGGCGGCGCTGGCGCGGCGCGAGCTCAAGCCTTGTGGTCGGGTGATCCATGCCGGCGCAGCGGAGAAATCAGCCGCTCATATTCGCTTTCCGGCACGCCATAGGCGCCGCCGGCCGCCAGTTCCAGTTCCAGGCGGTTGAGGATTTTGACGCTGCCACGTTTGGACAGGATAAGCCGCCTGCTTTCCAGGGCGTGAAGGGCGTCGGTAATGCTGGAGCGGCGGACCTCCAGCATGACGGACAGGAACTCGTGGGTAATCGGGAATTCATTGGATTCGACCCGGTCATGGCACATCAGGAGCCAGCGCGCCAACCGCTCATCGACGGTGCAACGGCCATTGGCCAGGGCCGTTTGAGCAGTTTGCACTGTGAACAAATGAATGAAGCGCAACAGCAATGAATGCAAGACAGTGGTTGAATCGACGACCGCCAGCAGATTGGCGCGCGACATACGCAGGGCCCTGCCAGCCGCTTGAACGACGGTATCATAGGGCGCACGATCGACCAGGAGGACAATGGCAGCGCCGACAAAACCCTCTTTGCCGATGAGGCCGGCTTCAATCCTGACGCCCCCCCGAAGCGACCGCGATGATCGAGCAAATTCCCGCCGTTGGAAAATACGCATGCTCGATGAGCTCGTTGGATTGAATCAACTTGTCATGCATTTGGAGGTCCACCCATTCGAAATGTGGACGCAACGACTCGAATTCCGTTTCCGGAATATTCGCGAGCAAAAGATTCTGGACAGAAGACTGACTGAGAGAAGTCATGGTTCCCAACCTTATGTGGGGCGGGAGCGAAGTTCCAACTCTCAGCC
>JANMQB010000287.1:0-6575 GCA_031370155.1 Hyphomicrobiales bacterium
CCGACTCGGCCCTGAAGATCGCGCTCGCCTATCAGCGCGTGAAGGGCCAGGCCAGCCGCACCCGCTTGATCGGCCGCGAGCGCGGCTATCATGGGGTGAATTTCGGCGGCATTTCGGTGGGCGGCATGGTCGCCAACCGCAAGATGTTCGGCGCCATGATCGCCGGTGTCGATCATTTGCCGCACACCTATAATCGCAAGGAACAGGCCTTCACCGCGGGCGAGCCCGAGTGGGGCGTCCATCTGGCCGACGAGCTCGAGCGCCTGGTCGCCCTGCACGATGCCTCGACGATTGCCGCCGTCATCGTCGAGCCCATGGCGGGCTCGACCGGCGTGCTGGCGCCGCCCAAGGGCTATTTGAAGCGCCTGCGCGAAATCTGCGACAAGCACGGCATCCTGCTTATTTTCGACGAAGTCATCACCGGCTTCGGCCGCCTGGGTTATGCCTTCGCCGCCGAGCGCTTCGGCGTCATCCCCGACATGATCACCTTCGCCAAGGGGGTGACATCGGGCACCGTGCCGATGGGCGGCGTCATTTGCCGCCAGCCCATCTACGATGCCTTCATGAACGGCCCTGAGCACGTGATCGAGCTGTTCCACGGCTACACCTATACCGGCCATCCGATCGCCGCCGCGGCGGGCATTGCCACCATGGACCTCTACCGCGACGAGAATCTGTTCGAGCGCGCCCGCAAGCTGGAAGGCGTGTGGGCCGAAGCGGCCATGACGCTGAAGGGCCAGCCTCTGGTCGAGGACATCCGCACCATCGGCCTGGTTGCGGGCATCGATCTCAAGCCCGTCGAAGGCTCGCCGGGACTGCGCGCCTACAAGGCGATGGAAAACGGCTTCCACGATCACGGCTTCCTGCTGCGAATCTCCGGCGATACCTTGGAGCTGTCGCCGCCCTTGATCGTCAGCGACAAGCAGATCGACGAGATATTCTCCGACAAGCTGCCCAAGATCTTGAAATCGGTGGCATAAACCGCAGATTGGAACTGAGGATTTATAAAGGCCGTGGAGTAAGCTACTCTACGGCCTGATTGATTCGGGCATGGCACAGGGGGTGCGGCGCGCATGCGGGGACGAGATTGGCTTGTCATTGTGGGTCTTGCTGTCTTTGTGCTTGCCGCCATCATGTTCGGCGCTATCTCTGTCTCAAACTGGCAGAACCAGAATTACGCGGTGACCGGCGCCATCATCGTTCTCGCCATCGGACAGGTTTTCCTTTTGGCCGTGATCTGGTCGCGCAATGCAGCTTTGGCCAGCCGGCTTGAACTGCAAGGCCGTTCGTTGCGGGCATTCTCCGACGATCTGCGGAGACTTGCCGAGCGCCTTGGTGAGGCCGAGCGCCAGATTTCCGATGCACCCGGAGAAGCCGTCGCATCGGAAGTGCAGGATCTGCGCCACTCGTTCCAGTCCCTGGCGGAAGAGATCGAACGCACCCGCGACCGCATCGAGTCGGGCATTCAGGCGCGAACACAAGCGCCCCCGCCGGAGCCGGAACCCGTAGCCCAGCCTGCCGCGCTGGCGTTGGACACACCGCGCGAGCGGCTTGAGCTGTCGCTCGAACCGGTCATCGAATTGTCGAACGATCAGACGGCCCACTATCGCGCTCAATTGAGCCTGGTCGAGGGACCGGGCCGCGAGGTTCCCCATGCCGTGCTGATCGCCAAGGCCGATGCCGGCGGCTTCCGCCCGGCCATCGATTTCGTCATGCTGAAACAGGCCTTGCCGGTATTGCGGCGGCTGCACGCCAAAAATCCGCGGCTACGGATTTTTGTGCCGCTCGGCCTGTCCTCGCTTAATGGCGCCGCCGATCTCGATCGCCTGGTCATTCTCATGGAAGAGTCGGCCGATGTGGCGGGCGGCATCGTGCTGGAAATCGAACATGGCAATCTCGGTTCCCTGAGCGCCACCGGCATCGACGGCCTGGCCCGGCTCGCCCGTCTCGGCGTCACCCTGGCGCTGACCGGCGTTTCCACCTCCGGGCTCGATCTGGCGGCGTTGCGCCAGTTGGGCGTCCGCTTCCTCGACATCGAGGCCGCTTCATTCGAGACCGGCTTGGGCCTGTCGCCCGCTTGGCTGCAATTTTCCCAGTTCGCCCGCGCCATGCAGTTCCAGATCGTGGCGGGCGGTGTTACGACCGCGGCCCAGGCGGCCGCCGCTGGCCAGATGGCCCGCTTTGGCCGCGGCGCCTTCTTCGCGCCGCCGCGCCGGGTCAAGCCCGATGCCGGCATTGATGCGGGCGCCAACGACCGCACCGCCGCGGCCTGAATTTTTCCCGCATGCAGGATCTGTCGCGGCGATTTCCAGTATGGTTCTGCGATGTCTGGGGCGTGTTGCATGACGGCGTCCAGGTTTTTGCCGGAACCGTCGACACGCTCAGCCGCCACCGCGCCCGAGGCGGCCTCGTCATTCTGGTGAGCAATTCGCCGCGTACCGCAGCGGGCGCGGCCCGGCAGCTCGAAGGCCTCGGTGTTCCCGCCACCTGTCACGATGCGAGCGTCACCTCGGGCGACGTGACGCGCACTCTCGCGGTGAAGGAAAGCGGCGGCAAGGTCTTCCATCTCGGGCCGGAGCGCGACGTCTCGATCTTCGAAGATCTGCCGCTGCGGCGGACGAGCCTCGAAGACGCCCATGCGGTGCTGTGCACCGGTCTTTTCGACGACGCCCATGAAACGCCGGCCGAGTATGGCGTCCTCCTGCGGCGGATGCGGGATTTGGCGCTGCCGATGATCTGCGCCAATCCCGACAAGGTGGTGCGTAAAGGCTCGCGGCTGCTCTATTGCGCCGGCGCCCTGGCCGAGGCCTATGCGGCGTTGGGCGGGAGCGTGCTGATGGCCGGCAAACCCTATCCGCCGATTTACGAGCTCGCACATTCCGAAGCCGAAAGGCTGGGCAAGCGCCGCTTTGCCAGGACGGACATTCTGGCGATCGGCGACGGACCGGAAACCGATATCAAGGGGGCGGCGGACTATGGAATTGCGGCGGTTCTCGTCGCCGAAGGCGTGACCGATGCGAGCAATGGCCTGGCGGCGGCGGAACGCAAGGTCAAGGCGGCCGTTCCCAGCGCCAAGATCATTCGCACCGTACGGCAATTGCATTGGTCCTAACAGCCGTGGCATGAGCGGCAGGAACCGCCGCACCGGAGAGACCGCCAATGACCGCTACTGCCCGCCGCAATTGGGTTCCGCCGCACTGCGAGGATTACGTCCAGCGCCTCGCCAGCGAGACCGCCGCCACGGCCACGGAAAAACTCGCGGCGCGCATTGTGGCACTCGCCGCCGAAAACCGTGCGATCCACGAGCGCCGGTGTTTCAATCTCAATCCCGCCACCAATGTGATGAACCCGCGCGCCGAAGCGATGCTGGCCGCCGGGCTCGGATCGCGGCCCTCGCTCGGCTATCCCGGTGACAAATACGAGATGGGCCTCGAGGCGGTGGAGCAGATCGAAGCGATCGCCGCCGAACTCTGCGCTGAAATCTTTCAGGCGCGTTTCGCCGAAATCCGCGTCGCCTCGGGCGCGCTCGCCAATCTTTATGCCTTCATGGCCACCTGCAAGCCGGGCGACCGGATCGTGGTGCCTTCTCCGGCAATCGGCGGCCACATCACCCATCATGCCACCGGAGCCGCCGGCCTCTACGGTCTCGACATTCATTCAGCCCCCATCGATTCGGCAAACTACACCGTCGATCTCGAGGCCTTGCACAAGATGGCGCGCCAACTCCAGCCCAAGCTCATCTCGGTGGGCGGCAGCCTCAATCTGTTCCCCCATCCGGTGCGCGAGGTCCGCGCTATCGCCGACGAAGTGGGCGCCAAAGTGCTGTTCGATGCCGCCCATCTCTGCGGTATGATCGCAGGCCGGGCCTGGCCCAATCCCCTGCGCGAGGGCGCCCATCTCATCACCATGAGCACCTACAAGAGCCTCGGCGGCCCGGCGGGCGGGCTCATAGTCACCGACGATGCCGCAATCGCCGAGCGGCTCGATGCCATCGCCTATCCGGGCATGACCGCCAATTTCGATGCCGGCAGGGCGGCGGCGCTGGCGCTCACCATGCTCGACTGGCGCGAATTTGGCAGTACCTATGCGAGCGCCATGGTCGATGTCTCGAAGGCGCTGGCCGAAGCCCTGGCGGGCGAGGGGCTGCCGGTCTTCGCCGCGGCGAAGGGCTCCACCGCCTCGCATCAGTTCGCCCTCGAGGCGGTGCGTTTTGGCGGCGGCCAGGCTGCCGCGAAGACCCTGCGCAAGGCCAATTTCCTAGCCTGCGGCATCGGCCTGCCGATTGCCGCCGTGACAGGCGATGTCAACGGCCTGCGGATTGGGACGCCCGAGCTGGTGCGCTGGGGCGTCACTGTCAACGATGCGCCCGCACTTGGGAAGCTGATAGCCCGGGCGCTGACATCGCCCGATCCCGCTTCGCTGGCGCCCGATGTGTCGCGGCTGCGGGCCCGCTTCGACAAGCTGTCCTTTATTTGCGGGAGTTCTGCGTGAGACTGATTGAAACGGGCGCCGCGGTTCCGCCGGAGCTTGGCGGAAGCCTCGTCACCATCGGAAATTTCGATGGCATGCATCGTGGCCATCAGCAGTTGCTGCTCATTGCAAGGCGCGAGGCCGAACGCCTGGGCCGGCCCTGGGGGCTCGTCACCTTCGAGCCGCATCCGCGCACATTCTTCCGGCCCGACGAGCCGGTGTTCCGGCTGACGCCGCCGCCGCTGAAGGCGCGGCTTGCCGCGGCGCTTGGCGCCTCCTTCGTGGTGGTGATTGCCTTCGACAAGGAATTGTCGCTGCTTGAACCCGCCGATTTCGTGGCCCGGCATCTGGTCGAAAGGTTTAAGACAGCCCATGTGGTGACCGGCTATGATTTCCATTTCGGCCGTGGCCGCAGGGGCAGCCCCACGACCATGCGCGAGCTCGGTGAGCGCCACGGTTTCGGCGTCACCGTCGTCGATCAGGTGGCCGACGAAGGCGACGCGCACTCGCCGTTCTCGTCGAGCTCGATCCGCTCCGCTTTGCGCCACGGCCATGTGGCGGCGGCGGCGCGCGAACTGGGCTATCACTGGACGGTGATGGGCGAGGTGGTCAAAGGCGACGGCCGCGGCCGCGCCATCGGCTTTCCAACGATCAACATCGTGCTCGACCCCGGTGCCGAGCCGTTCCGCGGCATCTATGCGGTGAGGGTGCGCGATGCGGTTGCGCGCGGCGGCAAGGCCTGGTGGGGCGCCGGCTATTTCGGCAGCCGTCCGACCTTCGAAAGCGAGCGCACCTATCTCGAAGTGTATCTCATGGATTTCGACGGCGATCTCTATGACCGCACCATGCTGGTGGAGATGACCCATCTGATCCGGCCCGACCGCCGCTTCGAGGAGGTCGCCGAACTGACCGCGGCAATGCACGAGGACTGCCGCGCCGCCCGCGCCCTGCTCGATGCCCTCGACCGCGACAACCCGCTCGCCGCCTTCCCGCTTGGGCGGCTGCAGCAGGAGGGGCTGCTTTAACTCTTCCTCTTCGTCTTTTTCGTATCCGTTGCCGGATCGAGCAGCCGGTGCAGATGCACGATGAAATAGCGCATCTGGGCATGATCGATTGTCTCGCGTGCCTTGGCCTGCCAGGCCTTATGGGCCTCGGCATAATTGGGATAGAAACCCACCACGTCGAGTTTCGACAAGTCCTTGAAATCGGCCGCCGAGAGGCTGCTCAATTCGCCGCCGAAAACCAGATGCAGCAATTGTTTGTCGGGCTTCCGGGCCTTCTTGTCAGTCATGGGTTCAAAGCCCGGCAATGGTCAGCCCCTCGACCAGGCAGGCGGGTGCGTTGACGGTGCCGCGGAACTCGAGATCGTCGGCGGGCGTCAGATGGAGGAACATGTCCTTGAGATTGCCGGCGATGGTAATTTCGCTCACCGGAAATGTGAGCTCGCCGTCTTCGACCCAGAAGCCCGAGGCGCCGCGGCTGTAATCGCCGGTCACCATGTTGACGCCCATGCCGATCAGCTCCGTTACATAGAGCCCGCGGCCCATTTGCCGCAGAAGTGCCGAGGGCGTCCGTGGTCCCGGCCGCAGGTACAGGTTCGATGAGGTGGGACCAGGCGGCGAACTCAGTCCCCGCGCGCCGTTGCCCTGGGGGCTGAGGCCGAGCTGCCGGGCCGAGCGCAAATCGAGCAGCCAGCCGGTGAGCACGCCGTCAGCCACGAAATCGCGGGCACGCACGCCAAGGCCTTCCCCGTCGAAAGGCCGCGAGCCCAGTCCGCGCCGCCGCAACGGATCGTCGCTGATGACGATGCCGGGGCTGAAGATTTTCTGTCCCATGCGCTCTTTGAGAAAGCTGGTGCCGCGGACGATCGCCGCGCCGCTGATGGCGCCGGCCAAATGGCCGAGGAGGGACCCGGCGATACGGTTTTCGAACATGACCGGCACGGCCTACGATTTCACCTTGCGCGGAGAAAGCCGCCGGGCGGCGCGCCTGCCGGCGCTGGCGCCCACTTCTTCCGGCGACTTGAGATCGGCGAAATGCACGGCGGTGGAATAATCGTAGTCGCGCTCCATGGCGGTGCCATCGCCGGCAATCGCCGAAACGCT
>JANMQB010000320.1:0-2081 GCA_031370155.1 Hyphomicrobiales bacterium
CGAGGAAGCGGGTATTCACTCCGGTGATAGCGCCTGCTCGATTCCGCCCTACACGCTGAGCAAGGCGATCATTGACCGTCTCTCCGAACAGGCGCGCAAGCTCGCCCTCGCGCTCAATGTGAAGGGCCTGATGAACGTGCAGTTCGCGGTGAAGGGCGAGGAGATCTACGTCCTCGAAGCCAACACCCGCGCCTCGCGCACCGTGCCCTTCGTCGCCAAGGCGATTGGCTTGGCCGTCGCCAAGATTGCCGCAAGGGTAATGGCTGGAGAAACCCTGGCGAGCTTCAAGCTTGTCCGCAAGAAACTCAACCATGTAGCTGTAAAAGAAGCGGTTTTTCCATTCAACCGCTTCCCCGGGGTGGACGTGCTGCTGGGCCCCGAAATGCGCTCGACCGGCGAGGTCATGGGCATCGATGCGTCCTACGACATGGCCTTCGCCAAGAGCCAGCTGGGGGCCGGCATGCGCATGCCGCTGGCCGGCACGGTGTTCATCTCGGTCAAGGACGCCGACAAGCCGCGCATTCTCGCCGCCGTGCGCCGGCTCGCGGGGCTGGGCTTTGCCATCGTGGCGACCGGCGGCACCCAGCGCTATTTCGAGGACAAGGGCGTGCCTTCGACCAAGATCAACAAGGTGCTGGAGGGCCGGCCGCATGTGGTCGACGCTCTCAAGAACGGCGAGATCCAGCTCGTCCTGAACACCACCGAGACCAGGGCCTCGCAATCGGATTCGAAGTCGATCCGCCAGACGGCGCTCCTCCAGAAAGTGCCCTATTACACCACCCTCCCCGGCATCCTGGCCGTCACCAAGGCGATTGCCGCCCAGAAGGCCGGCACCATCGACGTCAAACCCCTGCAAGAATACCATTAGACGCCGGGCTTGAATTTCCGCACGATTTGGGCCATCTTCAATGGCTGCCCGGCCTCATGCATTGACCCGTAGGCCGGGCCTCGTTTTTCCGCAAACCGGACAAGCGCGAACGGGCGGCCGCAGCAGGCCGCGCGGGCCGCCTTGAACTGACGGACCTTGGACGATGATGGACAAAGTGCCGATGACGGCGGGAGGCCATGCCGCCATGCTGGAAGAGATCAAGCACCTCAAGTCGGTGGAGCGGCCGCGCATCATCCGGCTGATCGAGGAGGCGCGCTCGCACGGCGATCTTTCCGAGAACTCCGAATACCATGCCGCCAAGGAGCAGCAAGGCTGGGTCGAGGCGCGCGTCGCCGAACTCGAGGACAAGATCAGCCGCGCCGATGTGATCGATATTTCCAAGCTCTCCGGCGAGACGGTGAAATTCGGCGCCAAGGTGACGCTGGTCGACGAGGATTCCGACGAGCAGGCCGCCTACCAGATCGTCGGCGAGTTCGAGGCCGACGTGAAGAAGGGCAAGATTTCCATCTCCTCCCCCATCGCCCGCGCCATCATCGGCAAGAAGAAGGGCGATTCGGTCGAGGTCACCACGCCCGGCGGCGGTAAGAGCTATGAGATTTTGCAGGTGAAGTGGGCGTGAGCGGCGCGGGCCGCCGATCGCCTAACTCCGTCATCCCGGCGAACGCCGGGAACCCCTGAGAACTCTCGTTCAGCACACTACCAGCGGAAACGATTCAAAGGCCGAGCCGACACCCGCGAAGGTGACGCCCGAGGCCGTCACCAGGAAGGTGACCAGCGCGGTTTCGATGTCGCGCGGCTCCTTCATCATGGCGGCGGCGCTGCCCATCAAGGGCGAGAACATCGCCTTATCTAATGCCCGTGGAGATACAGGACATATGAATTGAGCAAATAAACCATGAACAGCGCAAGACTGGCCCAAGCAACGGTCCCGAACACTCGCCCCCGTGGCCGGAACTGGAAGCCGATGATGGCGATCCCGGTCATGATCATGGCCGACATGGCGGAAACCGCATGCGCTGGGGACACATCTGCCAGAAGCGGCCCCGGCAAATACAGGATGTCATCAACCGCAAGCACCAGCATGTTGAACAGGTTGCTGCCGAGGAGCCCCGCCACCGCCATGTTGAGCGCGCCGAGGCGCACGGCGGCGATGGTCACCACAAGTTCCGGCAGCGATGTGGCTCCCGCGACC
>JANMQB010000341.1:0-5703 GCA_031370155.1 Hyphomicrobiales bacterium
GACTGCGGCGCACGATCTTCTTGCCTGCCATCACATCTATTCTTTTTTCCGTCATCCCGGCCCCGGATCGGTGTCCGGGATGAGGATAAGATGGAGCCGGTTGAATTTAGGTGCAATCGGCTTTAGCGCGATAATCAATACGCTTAAAGCATCTCGCTCCATCACTCTGTCATCCCCGGGCTTGTCCCGGGGACCCATCGGAAATACAATCTCGAAACGCGGCGATCCGGGACCATGGGTTGCCGGGACAAGCAGGGGAAGTGAACCGGCATGACCGAACTGCCAACCCTCACCAAGCGCCGCCTGCAGGCTCAGGTGATTGGGCCCATCTACGAAGAGATGGTGAAGCAGGTGGGCGAGGCGAAGGCGGCCTCCATCCTCGATGCGGCGATCCGCAAGGCGGCGATCGCCGAGGGCAAGGAGTTCGCCCGGAAGGCGCCGGGCGGCGTCACGTCATTGGCTGACTTTATCAAGCTCTACGAATTGTGGGCCGCCGACGGCGCCCTCGAAATGAAAGTCCTGGAAGCCAGCGCCACGAAATTCGATTTCGACGTCACCCGCTGCAAATACGCCGAGATGTACCGCGAGATGGGCCTCGGCCATATCGGCCATCTTCTGTCCTGCAATCGCGACGGCACGTTCTGCGAGGGCTACGATCCCGACATCGCGCTCGAGCGCAAGCAGACCATCATGCAGGGTGCGCCCTGCTGCACCTTCCGCTATAGTTACAAGAAGGGGCGGGCTCCGGCGTGAGCCGGCTTCGGAGAGGTTCCGTCATGCGCCTCCGGTTATTCGGCATTGTACTCTTCGCGTTCGCGTGGATTTTCCCGGCCGCACCCGCCGCGGCGCTGTCCAGCGACTGCCTAGCCATGGCGAGGGCCGCGCCGCGCATCTTGCCCGCCGCCTTTACCGGAGCGGCCGTGGAGGAGAACCAGGTGCGGCTCACCTTCCTCGGGCATTCGAGCTTCCTGATCGAGAGCCCGGGAGGAGTGAAGATCGTCACCGACTATGCCGGCTACTACGGCAGCACGGTTCCGGATGTGGCGACCATGAACCGGGCCCATCCATCGCATTTTACCGATCATCCCGACCCCGCCATCCGCCATGTACTGCGCGGCTGGAACCCGGAGGGCGGCCCGGCCCAGCATGACCTCGCCGTCGGCGACGTGCGCATCCGCAATGTGACCACCGATATCCGCGGCGGCTCGCTCGGCCGCGTGCCCGACGGCAATTCCATCTTCATCTTCGAAGTGGCGGGCCTGTGCATCGGCCATCTCGGGCACCTGCATCACGAACTCGATGCCGCGCGTCTCGCCATGATCGGCCGGCTTGACATCGTGCTGGTGCCGGTCGACGGCGGCTACACCATGGCGCAGGAGAACATGCTGGGCGTATTGAAAGCGCTGAAAGCGCGCGTCGTGATCCCCATGCACTATTTCGGCCCCGCCACCCTCAACCGCTTCATCGCCATCATGGGCCGCGAGTTCGCCCTGCAGACGCAGACCTCCCCGGTGCTGACGATTTCGGTGGAATCGCTGCCGGAAACGCCAAGGCTCGTGGTGCTGCCCGGATATTGACGGGTCTTGCCCGGCAGTTGCACCCGCCCCATATCCGGGCTACACGGTCGCGCCAAGATCAGGCCAATACGGATCACCCCATGCAAACCGTCATTCTCGTCATTCATCTCATCGTCGCCATTGCCTTGATCGGCGTCGTGCTGCTGCAGCGTTCGGAAGGCGGGGCGCTTGGCATCGGCTCGGGCGGCGGCGGAGGCAATCTGTTCTCGTCCCGCGGCGTCGGCAACGCCCTGACCCGCACCACGGCCTATCTGGCGGTGGCCTTCTTCATCACCTCGATCAGCCTCACCGTGCTGGCGACACGCGGCGGGCCCGGTGGTTCGATTTTCGACACGGTGGCGCCGCAGCAGGGTGCGGCACCCGCCACCAGCCAGCCGGCCAAGCCCGCCGGCGGCGCGTTGCCGAAGCCGCCGGACGCACCGCAGGTCCCGGTTTCACAGTAAGTGTTTCACGGCTGTCCACAGGGGCCCGGAAAGCAAAATCCGGGCTTCGAATCGTATCGGGGAAGGGGTAGGCTGAAAGCCCATGGCGCGGTATATCTTCATCACCGGCGGCGTGGTCTCCTCCCTCGGCAAGGGTTTGGCTTCGGCGGCGCTGGGCGCGCTGCTCCAGGCGCGCGGCTTCTCCGTCAGGTTGCGCAAGCTCGATCCCTATCTCAATGTCGATCCGGGGACCATGATCCCCTATCAGCACGGCGAGGTCTTCGTCACCGACGACGGCGCCGAAACCGACCTCGACTTGGGCCACTACGAGCGCTTCACCGGACGCCACGCCAACCGGCAGGACAACATCACAACGGGGCGCATCTACCAGGACATCATCGCCAAGGAGCGGCGCGGCGATTTTCTCGGCGCCACTGTGCAGGTGATTCCGCACGTCACCGACGCCATCAAGGACTTCATCAAGACCGGCAATGACGGCTTCGATTTCGTCCTCGTCGAGTTGGGCGGCACGGTGGGCGATATCGAGGGCCTGCCGTTCTTCGAGGCGATCCGCCAATTCGGCCAGGAGCAACCGCGCGGCGCTTGCGTCTATATCCATCTGACGCTCTTGCCCTATATCCCAGCGGCGGGCGAACTCAAAACCAAGCCCACCCAGCATTCGGTCAAGGAGCTGCGCTCGATCGGCATCCAGCCCGACATATTGCTGTGCCGCGCCGACCGTGAAATTCCGGCGGGCGAACGCCGCAAGATCGCGCTGTTCTGCAACGTCAGGCCCTCCGCCGTGGTCCAGGCGCTGGACGTTGAGAGCATTTATGACGTGCCGCGCGCCTATCATGCCGAGGGCCTCGACAAGGAAGTGCTCGACGCCTTCGGCATCGCCCATGCCAAGGACCCGGACCTGTCCAAGTGGCACGAGATCATGCGCCGCATCACCCAGCCGGAAGGCGAGGTGACAATCGCCGTGGTCGGCAAGTACACGGGTCTCCGCGATGCCTACAAGTCCTTGAACGAGGCCCTGATCCATGGCGGCATCGCCAACAAGGTGAAGGTCAATCTCGACTGGATCGAGTCGGAAATCTTCGAAAAGGCAGATCCTGCACCCTTTCTTGAAGGGGTCCACGGCATTCTGGTGCCCGGCGGGTTCGGCGAGCGCGGCTCGGAAGGCAAGATCAAGGCGGCCACCTTCGCCCGCACCCGCAAGGTGCCCTATTTCGGCATCTGCTTCGGCATGCAGATGGCCTGCATCGAGGCGGCCCGCAACCTCTGCGGCATCGCCCAAGCCAGCCCCACCGAATTCGGCGCGACCAAGGAGCCGGTCATTGGCACCATGACCGAATGGATGAAGGGCAACGAGCTGGAAATCCGCAAGATGGGCGGCGATCTCGGCGGCACCATGCGGCTCGGCGCCTATGACGCGGAGTTGAAGCCCGGCAGCAAGATCGCCGAAATCTACGATGCGGCACGCATCTCCGAGCGCCACCGCCATCGCTATGAAGTCAACACCCGCTACCGCGACCGCCTGGAAAAAGCCGGCATGAGTTTCGCCGGCATGTCGCCCGACGGCCTCCTGCCCGAGACCGTCGAATATCCCGGCCATCCCTGGTTCATCGGCGTCCAGTATCACCCGGAACTCAAGTCGAAGCCGTTCGAGCCGCATCCGCTCTTTGCTTCCTTCATCGCGGCGGCGGTCGACCAGAGCCGGTTGGTGTAGCGATGCGAGCGGCGCGGCAGACGCTTCGCCTCTGCGCTTTCGCGGCGCTGGCGGCTTGGCTGACGGTAGCAGCGGCTTTTGCCTATGACGCAGCGGTGACAGGGCAGGCCGAACGGGCCGCCGCGAGTTTCCGTACCGACCTCCGGCGCATCGAAACCGAACTGCAACTGCCCACCGTAAGGGATGAGCAGTTGAGTGAGAAGCGCATCCTCCTGGAAGACATCCGCGGCAATGCGTTGAGTCAGGCCGGAACTCTCGCCGGTCCGATCGATGAAGTGGCTCAGCAGATCGCGCAGCTCGGCGCCCCGCCCGGCGAGGGCCAGAGCGAGGCCGAGACCATCGCCTCCCAACGCAAGACCCTGGACGAAGCGCAGAACCGCCTGCTGGCCACCAAAGCGCAGCTTGAGCTTGTCGCTGTCGAGGCCGAACAGATGGCGGGCCGCGCCGCCTCGATCCAGCGCAGCCGTTTCTTCAGCCGCATCTTCGAGGCCGGCAGATCGATTCTCAATCCGCTTCTGTGGCGCGACACGGGCCTTGGTGCCGCGCTTTTTGTCCAGCGAGTGGGTGCGCTCCTCGGCAATTGGTGGAACGAAACGGCGAGGGCCGGCAATGCCTGGTGGCTGCTTTTTGCCCCCGGCTGCCTTGCGGCGTTTGCGGCATTCTATTCGCTCATCGGCCGGCGGCTGCGGCACTGGCTCGAACCCGGCATGCGGGTGAACCGCACTCCCGACGAGTTCGACCGCATCTGGCGGGTGTTCCGGGGCGCGCTTAGTACCTTCATCCTCCTCGCCGTGGTGCTGATCGTTCCGGTCTTTGTATCGCTGGCGATGGGCGGCTATCTGACGCCGCGCATCGCATTGCTCGTCAGCGCGCCGCTCGAGATCTTCATCGCGGTCGGCGTCTTCTACGTTCTGGTGCGACGCGCCGCGGCGCCGGGTCGGCCCGCCTGGCGCATTGTCGATCTCGACGACCGCGGCGCGGCGCGCTTCACGCTCCTTGCCACGCTCACTGCTTTCGTCTCGATCGCCGCCGAGCGTATCGCCGCGATCGCCGACGCTCTCTATCTGCCGGTCGCCTACACGATCGGCCAGTCGGCGGTGGTCGCCGTGGTCCTGCTGCTGCTCCAGTCGCTCATCCTTCTCAGCCTGCGCAATCAGCCGGGGCTGCCGGACAAGGCGCCGCCAAAGCGCGTCTATTTCGCCTGGGCGTCGTCTTTCGTTCCCCTGATTTGGCTCGCCATGGCGGCGGCGGCGCTGGCGCTGCTCTTCGGCTACGTGGCGCTCGGCAGCTTCATTGCCCAGCAGATTTTCGATACTTCGGTGCTGATCGCCATCCTGTTCCTGCTGCACCATCTCTCGGACTCCGCCGTCAAGGCGAGTTTCGATCCCAACAGCCGCTTCGGCCGCCTGCTGCGCCGCGCCACGGGCCTTGGCGAGCGCGCCATCGAACGCCTGAGCCTCCTGTTCCGCACCGTGGTCGACCTCCTCTTGATCATGGCCGGCCTGCCCTTGTTGTTCCTGCAATGGACGGTGACCTGGGTGGATTTCCGGGCTCTCGTCAACAAGGCCTTCTTCGGCTTCAAGGTGGGCGACGTCACTGTCTCGCTGTGGTCGGTGCTGCTGGTCGTCGTGGTCCTCTTGGCCGGCATCGTCTTCACCAATCTGGTGGTGCGCTGGCTCGACCGGCGCATCCTGGCGGAAACCCGGATCGACAAGGGCGTGCAGGATTCGGTCAGGAAGGGCGCCAGCTACGCCGGCTATATCCTCGCCATCGGCTTCGCGTTTGGGGCGGCGGGGCTCGATTTTTCCAATCTTGCTTTCGTCGCCGGTGCGCTGGGCGTCGGCATCGGTTTCGGCCTGCAATCGATCGTCAACAATTTCGTTTCCGGCCTGATCCTTTTGGCCGAGCGGCCGGTCAGGGTCGGCGACTGGGTGGTTCTGCCGGCCGGCGAAGGCATGATCAAGCGCATCAA
>JANMQB010000378.1:0-2891 GCA_031370155.1 Hyphomicrobiales bacterium
GATAAAGATCGTGCAGCGGATCGTCAGGAGCGTGGAACTGCTTGATCGGCGGCGACAGCGGCCACAGGTGCGAGCCCCGCACATATTCGATGGTGCCCTGATGTGCCCTGGTGTCGTCGAGCGTCACCCAGCAGGTGTTCATTTCGCCGGGCACGATCCAGTCATTGTAGGAATCATCCTGGTGGAATCCGAGCGGTTTCGTTCCCGGCGGCTTCCAGATGACATTGTCTTGGCCGATACGCGCGCCGGGCCAGCGCCGCAGCCCGGCACAGGCCCGGCCCACATCGGCCGCAAGCACGATCGAAGCCACGGTGAGATCGGACTTCCAGCCATTACAGATCTGCCGGGTCAGGTCGGGCGCGTCGCGGCCCATGCGCCAGTTCCACTCGTCGGGGTAAAGCCCGGTCTGAAACTTGCCCGAGAACAAGGGCTCGAAACGGGCCCGCGCCGCATCGATTTCCGCGGCGGTCAGCACATTGCGCAGGACGACGAAGCCGTCCCGGTCGAAACTTGCAACATCATCCTCGGTCAGCTCGATGCGGGGCATGGTCCGCTCCTATAGCGTATCGGCGCCGATAAGGTCCTGCCGCGCGGCTTCCAGATGCCTGGTGATCTGGTCGACCGCGCCGGCAACGTCGCGTTGGCGCAGCGCCTCGTAGATCGCGCGGTGCTGGACATTATAGGCGGCGATCTTAGCCGGCGACAGGATCAGGGTTTTCATCCGGTCCCATTGGGCGTGCAGGCGCACCATGTTCACCTGCTGGTACATGTGCACGATCAACGGATTGCGCGAGCAGCGGGCGAGTTCGAGATGGAATTCCGAGTCGAGCTGGGTGAACAGGTTCTGGTCGCCGGTCGCAGCCTCGAGCCGCTTCAGCACGCTTTCGATATTGTCGAGATCGCCGCCGGTGGCGTGGAGGGTGGCAAGCCGGGTCATGTAGGGCTCGATCGCAAAGCGCGTCTCGATCAGTTGCAGCGGGCTTACCAGATCGGTGATGTCGTCCATGCCCTGCTTCAGCGGACCCGGATAGTTGACGAAGGTGCCGCTGCCCACCCGGCGCGTTACCAGATTTTTCTGCTCCAGCTGGTCGAGCACCTTGCGGATGGTCGAGCGCGCCGTTCCGAAGGTGACCGCAAGCTGCCGCTCGGCCGGCAGTTGGTCGCCGTTGGCATAGACGCCGGTTTCAATCGCCCGCCGCAGCCGCGCCATGATGGCATTTGCCGCGCGCCCGGAAACGGCCACCAATTCATCTGATTCGTCTTCATTGTCAGGGCCATAAGCCGAAGACGAGGCGCTTTTGTTGGTCACGTCCGCTCCAAATTGGTCGCAATTGGACAGAATTGGTTTGCAATCGGTCTCGTTTTGTGAATCAATATGGCCTTAGATCGGCCCTCCCCGTCAAGCTTTACTGTGGGGATTGCGATTGGGCCTAACCGGTTCAGGGAGTGAACGACCCTATGGCTGTTCCGACTGGAGTGAAATACGCCATAATCGGCGCCGGCATTCACGGCCTCTCCACCGCCTATCATCTGGCCCTCAAGCTCAAGGAAACCGGCAAGGGCTCCGGCAAGGACATTCTGGTCGTCGACAAGACGGCGATCGCGGCGGGCGCCTCCGGCATCGCCTGCGGCGTGGTCCGCAACAATTATTATCAGCCGGCGATGCGAGAGCTGATGGCCCATTCGGTCTCCGTCTGGGAGAGCGACCCCAAGGCCTATTCCTATCATTCCGTCGGCTACATGCAGATCAGCCCGGAACTGATGCACGAGCAGGTGGGCTCGATCTACGAGCAGCAGAAGAAGATCGGCTACACTTCCACCTTCGTCGAAGGCGCCAAGGATTCGCAAAAATACATGGAAGGCCTGTTCAACGACTGGCAGGCCAAGGGCATCACCTCGGTGCTGCACGAGAAGAAGGGCGGCTATGCCAACAACACCGCCTCGATCTATGGGCTTGCCTCCAAGGCCGAGGCCGAGGGCGTGCGCATCATGACCGGCTGCGAGGTGACCGGCTTCGAATTCGGCAACAATTCCCGCGCCGTCACCGGGATCGAGACCAACAAGGGCACGATCAAGTGCGACTACGTGGTGGTCGGCGCCGGCCCCTGGGTCAACAAGATCTGGAACATGCTGGAATTGCCGCGCCATGTTTCGATCAAGGGCAAGGACGGCAAGATGCACGACGGCGTGCGCATGTGGAAATACTGGTGCCTGGAGGAAGGAACCCTCGGCGTCGATCCCAACATGCACAAGACCAATGACGGCCGCATGCCGCCGGTCATCCACGTTGACACCGATGCGCCGCTCTATTCCGACGTCGACGGCCGCCTCCTCATCGACAAGCTCTGGGGCCTCTATTACAAGCCCGACTTCAATTTCGGCGGCGTCCAGGGCGGCGCCTCGCCCTACAAGGTGGAAGGCGAGCCCGACACCATCGCCATCGATCCCTACGGTCCCGACTCGCCGGACTTCATTGTCGGCGACGCCTTCATCGAGACTTGGTGCTCCATGTTGGCCCATTGCCAGAAGCGTTTCGAGGGCAAGATCGGCATATACAAAGCCCACGAGAAATCGGGCGGACTCGGCTGCTTCACCCCCGACAATTTCCCGGTATTCGACGTGTTCCGCGACAATGTCTTCGTCATCGCCGACTCCAATCACGGCTACAAGATGATCGGCGTGGGCCAACTGGCGGCCCAGGAAATCTGCGGCGAGAAGTCGAAGCTCTTGGAGCCTTTCCGCTTTTCGCGCTATGCCGAAGGCAAGTTGCACCCGGTCTCCAACAGCCCGTTCCCGTGGAGCTGACGGCGGCGGCCATTGCAGCGGTGGATTAGAAGAATCGAGGGAAGGAAACCAAATGTCCGATTACGAAAATTTCATCAAGACGGCAG
>JANMQB010000382.1:0-3197 GCA_031370155.1 Hyphomicrobiales bacterium
CATTGATCGCCATGCTTATCAGCTTCTTACCCGCCGGCGGCACCGGCAATGCGAAGGCGGGCCGCGACGGCGGATCGACATAGGCCCTTGGCCGCATGTTCACAGCCTGAGCCCCGCTTCCTTCATCAGCGGCAGCGCCGCCGAAATGAAATAGGGCAGCTCGTCGAGAAAATTGACGAAGGAGACCGTGGTTCCGGCAAAGCCCGCCTCACGCATCTTCACCATCTCGTCGACGATCTTCCGCGGCGTGCCGATCAGCGGATAGGTCCCCGCCCCACCGGCAAAGCGCTTGGCGTGCAGCCGGAACGTCGCCTCGTCGTGGGAGCCGGCGAATTTCCGCTTCTGCGACATATGATAATCGACAGCCCCTTGGTCGGCTTCGGTGACGGCGTATCTCTCGTAATAGGCCTCGGCTTCCGCCTGGGTGGGACGGCACACCACATGGCAGGTGGTGAACACGCCGAGTTCGCGGCCCTCACGCTGCCCCCTCGCCTTGATATCGTCGATATGGGCGCGGCCCGCCTCGATCTCGGAAAAAGTGGTGAACAGGAAGTCGCTGGATTTCGCCGCGAAATCGCGCCCCGGTGGGCCGAAGGCGGCATTGAGCGTCACCGGCCGCGGCAATTGCAGGGGCCGCGGCTTCCCCGAAACGCCCTTCAGCTTGTAGAAGCGGCCGTCATAGTCGAAACGCCGTGGTTCGTTGTAGATCTTGCAGATGATCTCATACCATTCCAGCGCCTGGGCGTAGCGCTCCTCCTCCGCCGTAATCCCGAACATGGCGAACTCGTCCGGGTTCCAGCCGGCCACGATGTTGAGTCCCGCCCGGCCGTTGCTGACGTGATCGACGGTGGCCAGCGCCTTTGCCGCATAGACCGGATGGATCATCGGCACATGGATGGTGGCGAAGACGCCGATGTTTTCAGTGACCGCCGCCAGTGCTGCGGCATGCGTGAAGGTCTCGAAGGAATGCTGGCGCGAATTGGTGGTGCCCTCGAAGCCCTTCCAGCGGGCGATCGGCAGAAAGAACTCGATTCCCGCCCGGTCCGCCATCTGTGCCACCTTGACGATGTCGGGCCACTTCGCCTGCCAGCGCTCGGGAACCGTCGTGAGCGTCAGGCCACCATCGGCATTGGCCGAGAAGACACCGAGCTTGAAGGGATTGGGCCCCCGGATCGGATGCGGCTTCATACCGAAACCTTGGCGTATTTCGGCTGCTTCCAGATCTCCTCGGTGAGCACGCGCTTCAACCGCTGCACCGCCTCCCAGCAATCGGCATGGCGGATCACCAGGGGCGAGACACCGAAACGGATGGCATCTGGCCTGCGGAAAGATGAAACAACGCCCGTATCGATCAGTGCTTCGACGAGGGAGCCGGCACCGGCTGAGCGGAACGACACATTGCCGCCGCGCCGCGAATGATCCGCGGGCGATGTGACCTCAATGCCAAAGGCCCCGCATTCCTGCCTGAGCGCGGCGATGAGGAAATCGGTGAGCGATTTGTGCTTGGCCCACAAGGCGGCGGGAT
This sequence comes from Hyphomicrobiales bacterium, assembly GCA_031370155.1. Taxonomy (GTDB): domain Bacteria; phylum Pseudomonadota; class Alphaproteobacteria; order Rhizobiales; family Aestuariivirgaceae; genus Aestuariivirga. Next base: position 1,526 of record JANMQB010000382.1, read on the forward strand.
CGATCTTCGGCCAGATCTCGAGAATGGCTGAAGCAAGCTCATCGGCGCCCACCAAGGGCGTGCCGGTGAGAAACTTCTTCACCCCCGGATGCGGCGCATAATCGCGGGCGAAGGCATAGACATCGGCATGGCCCATCCAGCCGGCCAGCGCCGGCCACACGCCGTCGCCGAGCCCGGGCTTCATGTAGATGAAAGCGGGTCCGCCGGGGCCGGCGCAGAGATATTTGTAGCCGCAGCCGATGGCGAAATCGGCATCCGCGGCCCTGACATCGACGGGCACCGCGCCCGCCGAATGCGACACATCCCACACCGTGAGCACGCCCTTGGCATGCGCCGCCTTCGTCACCTTTGCCATGTCCCAGCGCTCGCCCGAGCGGTAATCCACATGGCTGAGTGCGGCCACCGCGACGCTCTCATCCAGCGCCGCCACCGCCTCGTCCTCGCTGTCGACAAAACGCAGCGCAAGCCGCCCGCCGGAATTCCTGACCATGCCCTGCAGCACATGCACGTCGGTGGGAAAATTGCCATTCTGGGTGACGATCACGCGACGATCGGGCCTGAGCGCCAGGCAATGGCTGACCGCCTTGAACTGGTTGAGCGTGGTCGAATCGCACATCACCACTTGGCCCGGCCCCGCCCCGATCATCGGCGCGATCGCGTCGCCAAGCAGCGACGGCAACTCCAGCCATTGCCGCCGGCTCCAGCCGCGGCGGCGCAGATTGACCCAGTCGTCGAGCAGCCCTTGGGCCTTGGCCCGCGCCGCCTTGGGCATCGGCCCCACCGAATTGGCATCCATGAAGATGACGCCATCCGGCAGCTCGAAAAGCTCGCGCACCGGCGCCAGGGCGTCCTTGGCATCGAGACTCTGGGCAAGGGCGGCGCTGACATTGTGCATGCTCAAACTAACCACGGCCACCGATTTCTTGCAATAACGAAAGAAACTTGCAAATTTGCAAGATGCCGCCATAATCCGCCCATGGCCAAGACCATCAAACTCGCCGCCGATATCGGCGGAACCTTCACCGATATCGTGCTGGAAGCCGGACTGAAACGCTGGAGCGGCAAGGTTCTCACCACCACCCATGCGCCCGAACTGGGGGTGATCGAGGGCGTGCGCCTGGTCCTCGCCCAGTCGGGCCTCGCCCCGCGCGATATCGGCGTGTTCATTCACGGCACGACACTCGCCACCAACGCGCTGATCGAGCGCAAGGGCGCCAGGACCGCCTTCATCAGCACCGAAGGCTTCCGCGACATCCTCGAACAGGGCTACGAAAAACGCTTCGACCATTACGACCTGATGATCGATCGCGCCCCGCCGCTGGTGCCGCGACCCTTGCGCTTTACCGTTCGCGAGCGGCTCGCCGCCGACGGCGGCGTGTTGGTGCCGCTCGACGAATCATCCGTACACGGATTGGCGGAGACGCTCCGCGCCCAGAACGTCAAGGCCGTGGCCATCGGCTTCCTGCATGCCTATGCCCATGACGGGCATGAGCGCCGCGTGCGGGACATTCTCTCCGCCGCCTTGCCCAAAGACGTCACCATCTGCCTGTCCAGCGAAGTCGCCCCCGAAATCCGCGAATTCGAACGCTTCTCGACCACCGTGGCCAATGCCTATGTGCGCCCCCTGATGGCGGGCTATTTGCACCGCTTGCGCGACGATCTGCGGAAGTTG
>JANMQB010000411.1:0-1739 GCA_031370155.1 Hyphomicrobiales bacterium
GTCAAAAATATCACACTTTTCCGCTCGCAAAGAAGTTAATTAATCTATTGATTTATATCAATATAAACATGATATCCGATGGCGCTGGCATATCTTCATTGAGCTATGCAAGATTCGCAATGGTTCCCGTTCATGCTGCAATGCAAAAAATTGTGTCGCTTGAGCGGACCCGCGCCGTACTTTAGCAAGGCCCTTGAGCACACGCGGAAGCGACCATGACCAACACCGCCGACTGGACCGAACTCACCCGATTTGCCCTCACTTTGGCCGAGGCCTCCGCCAAGGCGATCCTCCCCTATTTCCGCCGCAACACGCCGGTCGAGGTAAAGGATGGGCCGATGTGGGATCCGGTCACCGAAGGCGACCGGGCGGGCGAGCGCGCCATCCGCGAACTGATCGAGAGCCGCTATCCCGATCATGGCATCCTTGGCGAGGAATACGGCCCCAGGCAGGGCCGCTCCGGCTTCACCTGGATTGTCGACCCCATCGACGGCACCCGCTCCTTCGTCTGCGGCATGCCGACCTGGGCGACGCTGATCGGCCTGAGCTTCGAGGGCAGGCCGGTGCTCGGTGTCATGGACCAGCCCTTCGTCGGCGACCGCTTCTACGGCAACCCGCAAGGCGCCTGGCTCAACCATTGCGGCGACACCCAACCGATCCGCGCCCGCACCGGCGTGAGACTCGCCCAGGCCACCGCCGGCACCACGACACCGGAACGCTACCGCAATGGCGGGCACGAGCGGGCCTTTGCCATCCTCCACGGGTCGGTCAAGCTGATGTGCTATGGCGGCGATTCCTATTTCTATGCGGTCATGGCGGCGGGCCATCTCGACATCGCCCTCGATCCCGATCTGCAGCCCTATGACATCGCTGCCCTGATCCCGATCATCGAAGGAGCCGGCGGCGTCGTCGGCTCTTGGGATGGCGGCACTCCGGCGCAGGGCGGCAACATCATCACCGCCGGTTCGCAGGCCCTGCTCGACGAAGCCCTCGCGGCCATGAGCTAGGGCTGTTCGATATCCGTCTTGTCGACGGTCACGCGCTTCTTCCGCCGCGCCCGCGCCGCCAGATTGAGCGACTCGACGCCGATCGAGAAGGCGATGGCGAAATAAATATAGGCGCGCGGAATGTGCTGACCGAAACCGTCCGCCACCAGCGCCACGCCGATCAGCAGGATGAAGGCGAGGGCCAGCATCTTGACCGTCGGATGGGCACCGATGAAATCGCCGATGGCTTTCGCCGCCAGCATCATGACGGCGATGGCGATGACATTGGCGGCGATCATCACCGGCAGGAATGTGGTCATGCCGACGGCGGTAATGATCGAATCGAGGGCGAAGATGAAATCAATCACCATCACCATGGCAATGACGCCCAAGAAGTTCGACGAATAAGCCTTCTGCGGGCCTTCCCCGCCGCCTTCGAGATCTTCATGGATTTCTACCGTGCCCTTGTAGAGCAGGAACACCCCGCCCGCGATCAGGATGATGTCGCGCCAGGAAAATTCAAAGCCCGCCAGCGTCACCACGGGCTGAGTCAATCGCGTCAGCCACACCAGCAGCGACAGCATGGCAATGCGCAGGATAAGCGCCCCCGCCAGCCCAATGCGCTGTGCCTTGGCCCGTTGCTGCGGCGGCAGTCTCTGCGTGGCGATCGACAGGAACACCAGATTGTCGATGCCGAGCACGATCTCCAGCACCGTCAACGTCGCCAGGCTGAGCCAGCCTTCAAAGGTAAAC
>JANMQB010000357.1:0-7531 GCA_031370155.1 Hyphomicrobiales bacterium
GCCGAACCAGGCGACCGCCCATTCGACGGTGCCGTGGCCGCCTTCCTTCTCGACGCGGCCTGAGAAGATATCGTCGACGACGCGGGGCAAGCCCTCGATGCGCTCGGCCAAAAAATCCTTGAGGCCGCCGGGGAAATGCAAGACTGCCTCTTGCGGCGTCTCCGCATCCTCGATGTGCGAGGGATGGCAGCGCCAGCGGATCTCGACGCCGCCGAACAGATAGGACTTGGAGCGCGCCATGCGATAGAGCCGCGCGGCGCTGAATTCGGTGTTCTTGCCGAATATCCGCGGGTCCGGGTGGAAGCGCACCGAGGTGCCGCGGCGGTTTTGAATCTTGCCGAGGTTTTCGAGCTTGCCCCTGGGCTTGCCGCGGGCGAATTCCTGGCTATAGAGCTGGGAGCCCCGCGCCACTTCGACCACCACATGATCGGACAAGGCATTGACCACCGAGACGCCGACGCCGTGCAGGCCGCCCGACGTTTCATAGGCGCCCGAGTCGAACTTGCCGCCGGAATGCAGCGTCGTCATGATCACTTCGAGGGCGGATTTGTCCTTGAACTTGGGGTGTGGATCGATCGGGATACCGCGGCCGTTGTCGATAACCGTCAGATAGCCGTCCTCGGCGTAGACGACCTCGATCCATGAGGCGTGGCCCGATACCGCCTCGTCCATGGCGTTGTCCATCACCTCGGCGAAGAGATGGTGCAGGCCCTTCTCGTCGGTGCCGCCGATATACATGCCGGGGCGGCGGCGCACCGGCTCCAGGCCTTCCAGCACCTCGATGTCGGCGGCGGTATAGCTCTCCTCGCCGCGCGATTTGGCAAGCCTGGGCTTTCGCAGCTCGGGCAGATCGTCGAACAGGTCCTTGGTCTTGGCGGATTTGGCCATTGTCTTGCAATCCGAATCAGTGGCGGCGAGTATGGCGAGAGCGGTCCCAAAGCTCAAATTCGCCAATTGTGTGCATCATTCCGAACGGTTGCTTGACAATCGGCCCGCGCCGCTGTTTCCTGCCAGAAAATAAAGTTGCCTCGCAAGTAAGAATCGATACGGGGCGGGCGCGCGCTTCGCGGGGACTCATGCGGCGCCCTTGGAGGGAACCAAAATGCCTGACCTCAATCAGCGCATCGAGGCCATGTATCGCGGCGACGTGCGCGGTGCCTGGATCCTCGTGGCGCTTCTGTGGATCGTCATTCTCTTCGTGCTGATCATGTCCTGGCCATACATCCCCGACGCCGGGATCAAGACCATCGTGGCGCTCGCCGCCGCCGCCGTGCTGATCTTCAACACGGCCTCGATCTACGCGATGGTGACGCACTATGCCGAGGACAAGGATTTCATCTACGGCCTCGACATCAAGAATCTCGACGCCATGCGCGGCCACAAGCAATAGGGGCAAGGGGACAATGGCAAAATACACACCACCCGAACAACCCAAGGCGATGCAGTTCGTCGATATCATCTTTCTCGTCGTGGCGATTTTCGCCGCCCTCTGGCTGCCCTTGAAGGCGGGCTGGGCGGGCGCGGCAAAGTCGATCGACGCCGTCGAAAATCCCACCTGGGAGGCGCTCAAGCAAACTCCCGCCATGGTCGAGCAATGGGTGAAGCTCGGCTATGCCGACGCCGCCGCCGCCCATGACGTCATTCAGAACAAGTTCCATTACGATATCGACTGGCTGCAGCTCGTCATCATGGCGGCCGTCGTCATCGGCTATTTCGTCTTGCTCTTCCGCGCTTCCGACAAGGAATACCGGCAAGTGATCGACGAAAAGTTCAACGGCAAGTGAGGAGATAGAACCATGTGGGTCACACTTTCCTATCTCTGCTGGGCCGGCTCCATCGCGCTTACAGCCTGGATGCTGTTCGACTGGTTCAAGACCGACAGCGCTTACTCGGAAGAGACGCTGACATCCTCGCGGGAAGGCGAGATCGAAGCCGTCCAGGAAAAGCACAAGGTCTGAGGAGGCGACAATGGCACACGCTGCAACGGCCTCCGCGGCCCCCGTTCAAAGAGTCTCGCTGCTCCGGGTTCTGGGTCCCGCCCATGTCTGGGCGCTGGGCGTCGGCATCGTGCTGGTGGGCGAATTCACCGGCTGGAACTTCTCCGCCGACAAGGGCGGCGCGCTTGCCGCCCTCATCGTCTGCTGGGTGATCGGCCTGCTTTATACCTCCGTCGCCATGATCGATTCGGAAGTCACCTCGACGGTGGCGGCGGCGGGCGGCCAATATGCCCAGGCCAAGCACATTGTCGGGCCGCTGATGGCCTTCAACGTGGCGCTCTATCTGGTCTTCGCCTACACCATGCTGGAAGTCTCGGACGCCATTCTCACCGGCGACCTCATCGTCACGGTGGCCGGAACCGAAGGTCTCACGCGGCATGCCTTCGTGGTGTTCACCATCGTGGTGCTGGCCTGGCTCAATTACCGCGGCGTGCTGATGACGCTGAACGTGAATTTCGTCATCACCGCGCTCGCCTATGTCTCGATCGTCATCCTGTTCTTCTCGGTGCAACCGTGGAGCCAGGGCGCGGTGCTGCGGCTGGGTGATATGGTCACGCCTGAAAACGCCCTGCCCTACGGCTGGATCGGCGTCATCGCCGCCTTCCAGTTCGGCATCTGGTACTATCTCGGCATCGAGGGCACAACCCAGGCGGCGGAGGAAGTGCGCTCGCCCGCCCGCGCGCTGCCCTATGGCACCATGGCCGGCATGATCACGCTGCTGATCGCCGCCGCCATAACCTGGTATGTGTGCGCCTCGCTGCTGCCCTGGGAATATCTCGGCTTCACCTTCTTCCCGCTCTATGACGCGGCCCGTGTTACCGGCTCGGGAGCGCTTGAGTTCCTGCTGTTCTGGGGCACAGTGCTCTCGGCGGTGGCCTCGGCCAACGGCTGTATCAACGATTCGGCGCGCGCCTGGTTCTCATTGGGCCGCGACCGCTACCTGCCCACCTGGTTCGCGGCGGTGCATCCGAAATACCGCACACCTTACCGGTCGATCCTGTTCCTGCTGCCGATCGCACTCGCCTTCGCCTTCATCGCCGACCTCAACCAGGCAATCACCTTCTCGATCCTGTCGGGCGTCTTGCAGTACACCTTCATGAGCGTCAACATCATCATGTTCCGCAACAGGTGGCCGCTGGGCTCGATCCGGCGCGGATATACGCATCCGTTCCACCCGTTGCCGGCGATCGTGCTGTTCATCCTCTGCGTCATCACCTTCTTCGCGATCTTCCTGGGCTTCGGCTCGCAACTAACGGCGATGGTGGCGTTCTATTTGGTGGTGTCGCTGTGGTTCCACTTCTACCGCTACAAGTATGTGCGGCGCGGCGACCAATTCACCATGCCGTGGCCAAAACCCCAGGGCTACTGAGCGGATAAACAAACTTCTATGGCCCGCCCGCGTGGCGGGCCATATGTTTGTGCATGGTCATGTGGACGACACTTGTCGGAATAGCAGCTGCAACCGGCCTTTCCGCCCTCCTGGCGCGGCAACTGCTCACGGCTTCGGCACGGAAAAAGCGGGTGCCGGAAATCATCTTCCGCGATGCCAGGGCGCTGCTCGAAGGTGCGCGTGTCGAACCGGGGCCGACGCTCGGCTCGTACCGGCTCGTTGGTGTCTACCGCGACCTGCCCGTGCAGGTCCAGACGGTGGTCGACACGCTCAATGTCCGCAAGCTGCCGAGCCTGTGGCTGATGGTGACCATCCCCGAGCCCCTGCCGCTCAAGGCCACATTCGACTTGATGATGCGGCCTTCGGGGCCCACGACATTTTCAAATTTCGACGACCTGCCGATGACCATGGAGCGGCCGCCGGATTTTCCCGAGCACGCGGTGCTGCGCACCGACGATGCCTCGCATGTGCTTCCGGGCCATGTCGTGGCGCCGCACCTGGCGCCATTCTTCGGGACAATGGCGAAGGAGCTACTGGTGACACCCAAGGGCGTCCGCATGGTGGTTCAGATGGCCGAGGCCGAGCGGGCCCGCTATGGCGTCTTCCGCCAGGCGGAATTCGGCGAGGTGGCGCTTGAGGTGGCGATGTTGCGCGATATTCTCGATAGGCTGATCGCCATCCGCACTTCCATTCTCGACTGGCACAGGAGCCTCACATGAGCCAAGCGCCGCGTAACCCCTATGCGGTGCTGGCCGCCGCCGTCCTGCTGCCCGGTTCCGGCCATGTGCTGCAAGGCCAGGCGCCGCGCGGGCTGATGTTCCTGTTCTTCATCATCGTGCTCGGCTGGGCCGGCAGCCACGTGATGCCGGAAACCGCCAGCTTCCTCGGCCGCCACATCGGCGGGTTTTTCGTCTACGGACTGTCGGTCATCGATGCCTACAAAAGCGCGCGCGTTGCCTGGGAAAAGTGGAAATATGCCCGCGACCATCCGCAAGATTCCACTATCAAGTGACGGCGTTCTCCGCTAAAGCCCTCGCGTTTTTCCCAACCTCGGAACCGGAGTTCCAATGACATGACCGACTGGCCCGTGCATGCCTTCTGGAACGGCCCCATCGTGATGATCGGCTTCGGCTCGATCGGCCGGGGCTCGCTGCCGCTGATCCTGCGCCACATCAAGTGCGACCGGTCCAAGTTTACGGTCATAGATCCGGATGCTTCGCACAGCGATCTCGCCGGGAAGCAGGGCCTCGCCTTCGTCAAGGAAGCGGTGACGCGGCAGAACTACCGGACCCTGCTGAGGCCGCTACTGACCGCCGGGCCGGGGCCCGCCTTCATCGTCAATCTCTCGGTCGATGTCGATTCGGTGGCGATCATGGAACTCGCCCGCCAGACCAGGGCGCTTTACATCGACACGGTGGTCGAGCCGTGGCCCGGCCTCTACGACAATCCCAAGCTCGACGCCGCGGGCCGCTCCAACTATATGCTGCGCGAAGGCATGCTGGCCTTGAAGCGCAAGCTCGGAGCCGGGCCCACGGCGATTTCCTGCTGCGGCGCCAATCCCGGAATGGTGTCGTGGTTTGTGAAACGGGCGCTGATGAACATTGCCGCCGATCTCAAGCTCAAGGCGGCGGAGCCCACAGCCCGGGAAGGCTGGGCCCGGCTGATGCAGCGAGTGGGCGTCAAGGGCATTCATATCGCCGAGCGCGATACCCAGCGCGCAAGGAAGCCGAAGCCGCTCGACTGCTTCGTCAACACCTGGTCGGTCGAAGGCTTCATCTCGGAGGGCCTGCAGCCGGCCGAGCTCGGCTGGGGCACACACGAAAAAAAGCTGCCCGCCGACGGCCGACGCCACAAGGCGGGCTGCGGCGCCGCCATCTATCTCACCCGCCCCGGCGCCAATACGCGGGTCAGAAGCTGGGTTCCCACCGCAGGCGCCCAATACGGATTCCTCGTCACCCACAACGAGTCGATTTCGATTGCCGACTATTTCACGCTGCGCAAGGGCAACAAGGCCGTGTACCGGCCCACCTGCCATTATGCCTATCACCCGTGCAACGACGCGGTGCTGTCGCTGCACGAGATGTTCGGCGCCGGCGGCAAGCGGCAGTCGGCCTCGCACATTCTCGACGAGACCGAAATCATCGACGGCATGGACGAGCTCGGCGTGCTGCTCTACGGCCACAGGAAGAACGCCTATTGGTACGGCTCGCAGCTGACCATCGCTGCGGCGCGGAAGCTCGCCCCCTACCAGAGCGCCACCGGGCTGCAGGTGACATCGGCGGTGCTGGCCGGCATGGTCTGGGCGATCGACAATCCCAATGCCGGCATCGTCGAGACCGACGAGATGGATTACCGCCGCTGCCTCGAAATCCAGATGCCCTATCTGGGTCCGGTGGTCGGCGTCTACAGCGACTGGACGCCGCTCAAGGATCGCGGCAAGCTGTTTCCCGAGACGCTGGACCGGCGCGATCCCTGGCAATTTTCCAACATCATCGTGCGCTAGCGGTGAAAGTCTGACAGAAGGTACCCGGCACTAAGCCGTCGGCCTTCTAGTCTGCTCGACCGAGTTTTATCCGAAGCCGACATTCCGCAAGGGAGTCATTGTCGTCGCGTGACTGTTCGACTAGCCTTGGCTCGGAAGCGTTCGGTTGGCACAGGGAGGATCAGGGAATGACGGCCGATCTGAGGCTACAGGTAATCCGCCGTACCGTCGCGGAACTCGCCGCGTTGGAGGGTGAACTGGCAGGAAGGCTTGAGCGAGCGCAGCGACTGTCCTCCGGACACCCCGATGCCCTCGCCGCCATTCAGCGCCTCCGGCCGATGGTGCAGACGCACCGCGATCAGCTTGCCTCCTACCTCAAGGACTCCGGTGGGGCCGGACCGAGCGGGGAGACGACGAGCCCTCAGTTCGCATCGAGGGAGACCACCGCACTCTCCGAGGTATTGCGAGACGTGTGCCTGGCGTTCCACCATTGCGCACTCAGCTATGGGATGCTGTACGAGGTGGCGCTACGGCTCTATGAGCCGCGTCTCAGAAAGATCGCGCCGGAGCATCTGAAGGCGCATGCCGACGCCGCACTATCCACGGCGCGGCTGTTGCCAGGGGTTGTGGCTTGGCAGCTCGCCCAGGACGGGCTTCTTTGTGCATGTATCTGCCCCATGTGCGGCCTCGGTGCCTGCGGCTGCGTGGCATGGGGCACCGAAACACTGATCGCCGCGTGGCGCGACGCAGCCCCGGCCGAATCCGAGCCGCCCGGTTTCGTCCTCCAATTTCCAAGGCCGGAAAGCGAGCTGGCGCGGGCCGGGGTGCAAGGCGGAGAACTGCTCCTCGCGGTTGACGGTCAACAGGTGCGCACCACCGACGAGATTCAGGATGCGCTCCGCAAGCACGCGCTCGGGGACGAGGTGCGTTTGCTGATACAGCGCAGTTCGGAATCTCCTCGCGAGCTCATCGTCCAGCATGTCAGCGACTATCCGAAGACGTGAGAGGGGGTGCCTCGAACATCGTCTCGTCTAACAAGGCAGTGGAGCTGACCGCTGGCTCGCGTTCGACGTCATGAGCACTTTGAGCCCTTGGACCATGGACCACGACTGGAGCGACCCTTCTCTGACGTTCGAACGAGCGCGATTTCCAAGGTTGATCCGGGTACCCAGTGTCTGATTTTATCCACTAGGGCGAATTGCAGTTGAGTTGACTAGCTTCTCCCTCTCTTCAGTCATCCCAGCGAAAGCCGGGACCCATTGAGCGCTCTCCAGCTGCACAATGAATGCGGATAAGATTCAGGGGGTCCCGGCTTTCGCCGGGATGACGTACTATGGAGATGACCTAACTCAGGTGCAAACGGCTCTAGGAAGGGGTCCGCCTGCCGCATTAGGATTGGCGCCATGAGAACGATTCGGACTTTCGCCTCGCTGGCGGCGGGCGCCCTGCTCGCCGCTTTCATTGTCACTTCCGCGTTCGCCGCGCCCAAGCACGGCATCGCCATGCATGGCGAACCGGCGCTGCCGGCCGGTTTCGCGCATCTTCCCTATGCCAACCCGGACGCGCCGCAGGGCGGCCAGTTTCGCCAGGCGGTCACCGGAAGTTTCGACAGCGTCAATCCGTTCATCGTCAAGGGCCAGGCGGCGAGCGGGATTCGCACCT
>JANMQB010000455.1:0-7590 GCA_031370155.1 Hyphomicrobiales bacterium
GTGCCGTCCTCTACATAGGGCAGGAAGGAATCCTGCTGCGACTTGTTGAAGCGGTGAATCTCATCGATGAAGAGCAGCGTGCCCCGGCCCTGCTCGCGGCGGATGCGGGCCTGCTCGAAAGCCTTTTTCAGATCGGCCACGCCGGAAAAGACCGCCGACATCTGTTCGAAGACAAGGCCGGTTTCGCCGGCGAGCAGCCGGGCGATGGTGGTTTTGCCGGTGCCGGGCGGTCCCCACAATATGATCGAGGCCAGGCGCCCGGAGGCCAGCATGCGTGTCAAGACGCCGCCGGGACCGGCCAGATGATCTTGGCCGACTACCTCGGACAGCTTCCGCGGCCGCAGCCGGTCGGCCAGGGGACGTGGCGCGTCCTTGTCCATTCCCGCCGCCTGGAAGAGATTGGCCATCAGCCGCCGACCGTCAGGCGCAAGGAGCGGCCGCCGCGAACGATCAGGATATTCCATATGCCGGGGCTACCTTTCACGGCAGCCGCCAGATCCGCCACGGTGGCGATCTTCGCTTCATTGACCTCGACGACGACATCGCCCTTGCGCAAGAAGCGCCTGGCCGGACCTTGTTCAATCCTCAGCACTGCTACGCCTGTGAGGCCGGCAGGCAGCTTCAGTTCCTCGGCCACCGCCGGCGACAGATTGGCGGCAACGACGCCGGCCAGAGGATTGTTGCCAGTAAGCAGCGTCTCGGCGCGTTCGATCGTTTGGGGCGCCGCGATCATCGTGATGCTGGTCTCCTTGCGGGTTCCGGCCCGCTGATATTCGATGATGGTCGTGGCGCCGATCGGCAAGGTGGCGGCCCGGTAACCGAGCTCCCTGGCATTCTCGACCGGTTTGCCATCGATGGCGAGAATGACGTCGCCCCGCCTGAGGTCTGCAACGGCGAGCGGACTGTCGGGGTGGAGTTCCACGATCAGCGCGCCTTCCGGCCGGGCAAAGCCAAGCGATTCGGCAATCTCGGGCGTCACATCCTGCAGGCCGACGCCAAGCCACGGGCGCTTTACTTTCGTGCCCGTCTCGGCCGACTGCACCACGGTTTTCACCATGTTGGCGGGGATGGCGAAACCGATGCCGATCGAGCCGCCGGAGCGCGAGAAGATCGCCGTATTGATGCCGACCAGCTCGCCCGCCATGTTGACAAGCGCGCCGCCGGAATTGCCGGGATTGATCGCCGCGTCGGTCTGGATGAAGAACTGATAGTCGCTGATCCCCACCTCGGTGCGGGCCAGCGCCGAGACGATGCCGCTAGTCACCGTTTGCCCCACGCCGAAGGGATTGCCGATCGCCAGCACCAGATCGCCAACTTCGAGATCGTCGGAATCGCCGAAGGGCAGGACGGGCAAGATTTCGTCGCCGGCGTCGATCTTGAGCACCGCCAGGTCGGTTCGCTCATCGGCCAGCAGCAGCTTTGCCTCGAATTCGCGCTTGTCCGCCAGCGCCACGCGAATGTCGGTGCCGCCGGCGATCACATGGTTGTTGGTGACGATCAGACCCGAGGGATCGACGATGACACCGGAACCCAAGGAGTTCTGCACCCGCTCGCGCGGCCGGCCGAAAGAGCCGTCGCCGCCGAAGAAGCGGCGGAAGAAGGGGTCGTCGAAAAGGCGCCTGTCGCTCTGGGCCACCAGGCGCTGGGCATAGACATTGACCACGGCCGGCGCGGTTTCCCGCACCACGGGGGCAAAGGAGTACTGAAGTTGGACGGCGGAACCGGGAACGGATTTCTCCGCCGCCGCGGCGAACCCTCCGCCGAGCACGAACATCACCGCAAGCAAATACTGAATCAGACGCATTTGGGCCTCTATTTCCGCAAGCTATCCGCGGTCGAGTTTTGTCGACAAGATGACCGTCGTCTCGATTTCCGTCACCCCGGCGATCAGGCCCACCTGGTCGATCAACCGGGACAGGCCGAGCTTCCGGGCAAGCGACGCCACCGGTTTACGGGTGTCCAGCCGCAGCAGTGCTATCAATTCGTCATCTTTTTGGGTCAGAGTCATGCAACATCGATTGGATTAATTGTCATTTTGCCGCCTAAACCGTCGTCCCGCAACCTTTTGCCGTGTTGTTTCACGCTGCGACCGGCCCTATTCGGAGCTAAGAGCAACAAACGAAGGAGTCCGAGTCGCCATGGCCACTTCCGCTCTCAGGCACGTCGGGAAGCAAAGTCTAAGCCCTGTCTATCGTGACGCCATCGCCGTGGCGCAAGCACTGGCGCCGGAAACGCCGGTCTTTTGCTTCAGCCGCAATCAACTGATGGCCCGGGCCGAGGAGTTTCTTTCAGGCTTTCCCGGCAGCGTGACCTATGCGGTTAAGGCCAACCCCTCTTCCGAGGTGCTGCAGGCTCTGGCGGATGCGGGCCTCAAGACTTGGGACGTAGCCTCGGTTCAGGAGATGGCCTCGGTACGGGCGGTGAGCCCCGAGGCCCGCTTCAATTACCACAACCCGGTCAAGTCGCGGCGCGAGATCGCCGACGCCTACACGGTCTACGGCTGCCGGCGCTTTGCCGTCGACTGCAAGGAGGAGCTGCGCAAGGTGGCCGAGGCCACCGGCACAACAGCGGACATTGAGATTTCCGTGCGCTTTGTGCTGCCGCGCGAGCGGACCTCCTCGGCCCATGATTTTTCCACCAAGTTCGGCGCACCTGAACATATCTGCGTGGCCCTGCTGCGCGAGGCGGCGGCGATGGGCTTCACGCCGCTGCTCACCTTCCATCCCGGCTCGCAGAGCCTCGATCCCCAGACCTATGTCCGCCACATCGAGGCGGCAGCGCGCATCGCCGGGACGGCGGCGATCGGGATTTCGATGCTGAATGTCGGCGGCGGATTCCCCGCCAATTACCCGCTGAGCAAGGCGGGCCCGCCATCCACCTTCTTCACGGCGATCGGCGGGGCCGTCACGCGGTCCTTCGGCGCGGGCAAGGAGCCGCAGCTGGAATGCGAACCGGGCCGCGGCCTCGTGGCGGATTGTATGTCCTTGCTCACCCGCATGAAACTTGTGTGCAGCGACGGCGACGACATCTTCATCAATGACGGGGTCTATGGCGGGCTGATGGAATACATGCAGGTGCCCGAACTCAAGCCGCCCTACCGCGTCATCCGCGACGGCAAGATAATGGGCGGCGAGACCAAGCCGTGGAAGGTCTTCGGCCCCACCTGCGACCCGCTCGATGTCTTGCCGCACCGGCTCGATCTGCCGGTGAGTCTGCTGGAGGGCGATTACATCGAATTCGGCACGCTGGGCGCCTATGGCCTCGCCACCTCCACGAATTTCAACGGCTATGGCGGCTATGAAATCGTTACGGTGGAGCGGGTGCTTACCTGCAATGCCGGCTAGATCACGATCACTTCAGATCGAATCGATCTGAAGCGATGAACGTGATCGTCGCTCATATGCTGGCGCGTGATCGGACGGGAAACCGGTACCCACTTTTCCTGATCACGCGCTAGTGAATGATCGCGTTCTTCACCGCGATGGCCACGGCCTGGGTCTTGGTCTTGGCGCGCAACTTGCTCATGGCGTTTTCGGTGTAGAGGCGGATCGCCCGCTCGCTGACGCCGATCAGTTGCGCCGTTTCCCAAGCGGTCTTGCCCTCCGCCGCCCACGAGAGAACTTCGCGCTCACGCGGCGACAGATCGAATTCGGCGGTGACCGGCCTGCCTGAGATCACGTCTTTCATGCGCAGGTGGAAGTAATAGGCGAAGAGATGGAAGACATTGACGAGATCGCTGCGGATTGAAGCCCATTCGCGATCGTCGCATTCGAAATTCACCGAGAACATCGCCTCGCCGAAACCCGGATCGCGGATCGGGAAGGAAATGCCCTGCCTGCCGATGCCAAACTGCGCGGCGGCATGGTGGATGGATTTCGCGGTCTCGTCGGCATCCCTGATCTCGGCCCAGTCGAGCGGCAGCAACCGGTCGAAACACAGGGTGAAGGCCGGATCGCCGAGCGGCGTGTAGTCGCGCATGTAGACCGACATGTAATTCTCGTCATAGGTCGAGAGCCAGGTGAGTCGGTCGGGCAATTGTTTGGAGGCGCCGAGAAACCAGTAGGACAGATTGAGGACGTTTAACTTCTGCCGGGCATTGCGCAGGTATTCGCCCGACTCCGCGGCGCTGGCAAAAGGCCTGGAGACTTCGCTGAAAATGTCGAAGTGGGTGATCATTTCCCAGTCGGGTTGCATGCCGGGTTTCTAGCAGCGGAGCGTGGTCGTGAGAAATGAAGTCTCGCTCTACGCAATCGGAAGAATTTTAGCGAATCGCCCAACTAGCCGTAGGAACCTAGTAAAAGGGGCGGCATCACTACCACCCTCTTGAATTCGTTTACTTATTATAAACGCTATCAGGCGGCAGCGGTTTCTTCCGTTGCGGCATCGGCGGATTTCATGGTCGGGCCCGAATCCTTGCCGCGGGCATCCGGATCGCGGTCGACGAACTCGATAACCGCCATCGGGGCCGAATCACCGTGGCGGAACCCCGCCTTCATGACCCGCGTGTAACCGCCGTTGCGCTCCTTGTAGCGGGCGGCCAGCACGTCGAAAAGCTTCTTCACCTGGGTCTCGTCGCGAACCTGCGAGATGGCCTGCCGGCGCGCATGAAGGCCGCCCTTCTTGGCCAGGCTGATCAGCTTCTCGACAACCGGGCGCAAATCTTTCGCCTTCGGCAAGGTCGTCACGATCTGCTCGTGCTTGATCAGCGCCGCCGACATGTTGGCAAACATCGATGTGCGATGCGGTGCCGTGCGGTTGAACCGGCGGCCCCTGAAACCATGGCGCATGACCCGTCTCCTTCAATCTCGGGCGCCGCATATCACGGCAGCCTCAAACCTTCTCAGTAGTGAGTCTCGAATTTCTTGGCGAGCTCTTCGATGTTCTCGGGCGGCCAGTTCGGCACTTCCATGCCGAGATGCAGGCCCATCTGGGCCAGCACTTCCTTGATTTCGTTGAGCGACTTGCGGCCGAAGTTCGGCGTGCGCAGCATCTCCGCTTCGGTCTTTTGGATAAGATCGCCGATGTAGATGATGTTGTCGTTCTTCAGGCAGTTGGCCGAGCGCACCGAAAGTTCGAGCTCGTCGACCTTCTTGAGCAGGGCGGCATTGAACTCGAGTTCGGGCCGCGCCTCTTCGGCGACGATCTTGGAAGGTTCGGCGAAATTGATGAAGATGGAAAGCTGGTCCTGCAGGATGCGCGCCGCATAAGCGACCGCGTCTTCCGGGGACATGGAGCCGTCGGTCTCCACCGTCATGATCAGTTTGTCGTAGTCGAGGATCTGGCCCTCGCGGGTGTTCTCGATCTTGTAGGACACGCGCTTCACCGGGCTGTAGATCGAATCGACCGGGATCAGTCCGATCGGTGCGTCCTCGGGCCGGTTGCGCTCGGAGGCGACATAGCCCTTGCCGGTGCTGACGGTGAATTCCATGCGCACTTCGGCGCCCTCGTCGAGGGTGCAGATCACATGCTCGGGATTGAGGACATGGATGTCGCCGGTCTGCTGGATGTCGCCGGCCTTGACCACGCCTGGACCTTCCTTGCGCAGAACCAGGCGCTTGGGCCCTTCCGACTGCATGGAGATGGCGATTTCCTTGATGTTGAGGACCATGTCGGTCACGTCCTCGCGCACGCCGGCGATCGAGGAGAATTCGTGCAGCACACCGTCGATCTGCACCGAGGTGACGGCGGCACCCTGCAGCGAGGACAGCAGAATGCGGCGCAGCGCATTGCCGAGCGTGGTGCCGAAGCCGCGCTCGAGCGGCTCAGCCACCAGGGTTGCGACACGGCGGCGGTCGCGCCCGGCCTGCACTTCGAGCTTGCTCGGGCGGATCAGTTCCTGCCAGTTTTTCTGATTGACGTGCATGTATGTCATTCCCGTGGAAATTCCGATGTGGACAGCGTCCTGCGGGACGCGGCCGAAACGCAACAAATTTTAGACGCGGCGGCGCTTCGGCGGACGGCAACCGTTGTGCGGGATGGGTGTCACGTCGCGGATCGACGTCACCTGCAGCCCGCAGGACTGCAATGCACGAAGCGCCGACTCGCGGCCCGAGCCGGGCCCCGAGACTTCAACCTCGACGGTCTTCATGCCGTGCTCCATGGCGGCGCGGCCGGCCTGTTCGGCTGCGACCTGCGCGGCATAGGGGGTCGATTTGCGCGAACCCTTGAAGCCGAGCTTGCCGGAGGACGCCCAGACGATGGCGTTGCCTTGGACGTCGGTGATGGTAATCATCGTGTTGTTGAACGATGCATTCACGTGCACGACGCCGGACGAGATGTTCTTGCGCTCTTTGCGGCGCGGACGGACTGCTTCTTTCGCCATGATTCTTCGCCTTTACTTCTTCCTGCCGGCAATGGCCTTGGCCGGACCCTTGCGGGTGCGGGCATTGGTGTGGGTGCGCTGGCCACGCACCGGAAGGCCCTTGCGATGCCGGATGCCGCGGTAGCAGCCGAGATCGACAAGGCGCTTAATGTTCATCGATACTTCGCGGCGCAGGTCGCCTTCGACCACATAGTCGCGGTCGATGACTTCGCGGATGGCGAGGACTTCGGCGTCGGAGAGCTCATTGATCCGCTTGGAATGCGGAATCTTCACCTTGTCGCAAATCTCGACGGCATTGACCGGGCCGATGCCATGGATGTAGCGCAGCGCGATGACCGCGCGCTTGTTGGTCGGTATGTTGACGCCTGCAATACGGGCCACGTACTTTTCTCCTAATTATTCCAAGGGCTTCTGCCCAAGGCCTGGCATGTCATTCAAGTGCCGAATCGGCCATTTTCAATGGCACAAGGCCGTGCCTCCGGAGGTTTCGCTCCCGAAGCCAGCCAATGTATCGACCAGGATTGGCGCGTCTTTAGGCTGGAATCGCTTGCGCGTCAACCGGCCCGAGCACCAATTCTGGCCATCATACGCGGTTCAGCACCTCCTCGATCTGGCGGGTCACCTCGGCGATTGCCGCCATGCCGTTCACCTGCGTCAAGTTCCCGCGGTTACCGTAATAGGCAGCCAGGGGAGCGGTCTGCTTGTTGTAGATGCCGAGCCGATCGCGCACGGTTTTCTCGTTGTCGTCGGCGCGGCGGATGAATTGGGTCGAGCCGCAGACATCGCAGACGCCCGGCTTCTTCGGTCTTTCGAATTTGTCATGGTAGCTCTTGCCGCATTTGGCGCAGGTATAGCGGCCGGAAATCCGCTCGACCAGGGCTTCGTCGCCGGCCTTCATTTCGATCACCCGGTCGAGCTTCAGTCCCTTGGACTTCAGCATCGCGTCGAGGGCTTCGGCCTGGGCGGTATTGCGCGGGAAACCGTCAAGGATGAAGCCCTTCTTCACATCCGGCGCATTGAGGCGTTCGGCGATGATCGCGACGACGATGTCGTCGGAAACCAGCTCACCGCGATCCATCACCGCCTTTGCCCGCTTGCCATACTCGGTGCCGGCCGCCACGGCGGCACGCAGCATGTCGCCGGTCGACAGTTGCTTCAGGCCGCGCTTTTCCTCAAGCAACTTGGCCTGGGTGCCCTTGCCGGCGCCCGGAGGCCCGAGAAGAATCAGATTCATCTGCGGCTGCCCCGCAGCTTCGACTTCTTGATCA
>JANMQB010000474.1:0-1924 GCA_031370155.1 Hyphomicrobiales bacterium
AAACTGTTCAACGGCTATGGCGAATTCGTCGCTTCGCTGTACACCGGCATGGAAACCGAAAAGCTCTACATGTGACCCACGAAAAAAGGCCGGACAACAGTCCGGCCTTTGCAGTTTACCTAGCCCGGCAAAGGGCCTGTGCGGAGAGCTACAAGGGGAGGCAGTAACCTCCGCATCTGCGTTTCGTGAGAAGCGCAATGACTGAACAATGAAGCGGGCCCCGGATTCCCACAAGTGAACGGCATTCATGGGAGCCATGTGGGCAATACATGACGCCCGTCGCCTTCTACTGGGCGGCGATCTGGGCGGCCTTCTGCACCAAAACTTCCGCCTGGCGGATCGAAGCGTAGTCGATGAGGCGGCCGTCGAGGGAGACCGCACCCTTGCCGGCCTTGGCGGCTTCCTGCATGGCAACGATAATACGCTTGGCGCGGGTGACGTCGGCTTCCGAGGGACTCATCACCTCATTGGCGAGCGCCACCTGCGAGGGATGGATGGCCCATTTGCCCTCGCAGCCCAAGACCACGGCGCGCAGCCCCGCGGCGCGGAAGGCATCGGCATCGGAGAAATTGCCGAACGGGCCGTCGACGGGCCTGAGGCCATTGGCGCGGGCCGCCACCACCATGCGGGCAATGGCATAGTGCCACATGTCGCCCCAATGAGTTTGGCGCGAACCGTCGGCCAGGGGCTCGGTCAAGACGGCATAATCGGCATTGGCGCCGCCGATCGAGGTGGTGCGCGCCTTGGTCGAGGCGGCATAGTCGGCGACGCCGAAATGCAGCGACTCGTTGCGCTTGGAGGCTGCCGCGATCGCGTGGACGTTCTGCATGCCGAGCGCCGTTTCGATGATCATCTCGAAGCCCACCCGTTTCTTGCGGCCTTTGGCGGTTTCGATCTGGGTACAGAGCATGTCGACGGCATAGACGTCCGCCGCGGTGCCGGCCTTGGGAATCATGATCAGATCGAGGCGTTCCGAGGCCTGCTCCAGCACGTCGACCACGTCGCGGTACATATAGTGGGTGTCGAGACCGTTGATGCGCACCGACAGCGACTTGCGGCCCCAGTCGAGGTCGCCGATCGCCTGGATGACGTTCTTGCGCGCCTTTTCCTTGTCGTCGGGGGCGACCGAGTCCTCGAGGTCGAGGAAGACCACGTCGGCCGCCGATTTCGCCGCCTTTTCGAAAAGTTGCGGCTGGCTTCCGGGAACCGCGAGCTCGCTGCGGTTGAGCCGGGCCTGGGCCTGTTCGACGATGTGGAAACTCATGGGTTCTTCCTCTGGCTGTGTTGGCGAGCGCGCAAACTAGTCGCAAGCGGGTGGCATCCGCAATCGGGTGCGACAATCGCTTCCGGGACAATTCGTCAGTCTACGGATCAAGTTCCGCCGCCCCCGGTTTGCGAATAGTAGAAGGCGATGGCCTGCGAGCGGTTGCGGAAGCCGAGCTTGTCGTAGAGATTGCGCAGGTGGAATTTCACCGTGTTGATCGAGATGCCGAGCTCGGCTGAAAGCTCGGTGTTGGTGCGGCCGCGGGCCAGTGCGGCCAGCATGGTCTTCTCGCGGCCGGTGAGGTCGTCGCGCGGATCGCGCTTGAGGCCGCGCACGTCGAGGAAGGGAAACACCATGCGGCCGGCGGCCACGGCGGCGGCGATATCGAGGAGTTGTTCGGGCGGCGTGTCACGGGTGCAGAAGCCCGCCGCCCCCGCCGCCATGGCGCGGCGCGCAATGTCGGGATCGCCGGGACCGGCATAGACGATGATGCGCGGCGGCTTTGGCCCCTCGCGCAGGATCGCCAAAAGCCGTTCGGCGCCGAGCAGTGGCAACGACCAGTCGATGATGCCGACGGGCACCGGCGCCCTCAGACAGGCCTCGAGAAAGCCCTCCGCCGTCTTGGTGGTGGCGACCAGGCTGAAGCGCCGGTCGCGCTCG
>JANMQB010000503.1:0-8462 GCA_031370155.1 Hyphomicrobiales bacterium
GCCATGGGCCTCGCCCTTGTCGCCGTGATGCCGCTGCTCGCCAACACGCTGAAGAACACCTTCACCAGTCTTTCTACCCACATCCGGACTGGTACGTAATAGAAACTGCCGAGCCGCCATCGGGCGGCTCGGCAATCCGTCTCTGCGGACCTTTAGAACCGCCGGCCCCGCGCCGGCGGTTTTTGTTTGCCGGTTTTCATCGCACAGTTAACCCGGTCTTAATAGCAAGCATGTGAGGCTTGAGCCGCCGCCGGTCGATCCGGCGCTCGACGCTTTGGGGCCCATGACCACCTTCTTGTCTGTTACGTTGTTCCCGCTTCTCATGGTCGTTGCCGGTGCCGGCGATGCCCTGTCGCTGCGCATTCCGAACTGGCTGACCGCTGCGATAGCTCTTCTCTTCTTTCCGATGGCCCTCATCACGGGAATGCCGATCGCCAGCGTCGGGCTTCATGTCGCTACGGGTCTGGCACTGTTCGCGGCCGGGTTTGGCCTCTTTTCATTTGGCCTGTTCGGCGGTGGCGATGCCAAGCTGCTGGCCGCGGCGGGAATATGGTTCGGCTGGCCGCTGGTCATGCAGTTTCTTTTGCTGACGGTTCTGGCCGGCGGGATGCTGGCGCTCTGCGTCGCCGGCTGGTCGGCGATAATGATGTCGTCGGAAATACAAGATGGCCCGTGGCAGAAGCGGTTTTCCCTCGTCAAGCCGAACGTGCCTTACGGCTATGCATTTGCCATAGGCGCGATCCTGGCTTTTCCGGAAAGCTGGTGGATGCGGGCGGTTGGTTAGCGGGCGGTCCACTAAAATGAAAACTATTAACTCAAATTTGACCATTGCCGCCGAAAGTAAGGATTACGGCATGTCAATTGACGTTTGGCGCGGGGGTCCGATCGATGGGTAAGATGCGTGTAGTGGTGCTTGGACTGGCCGTGGGTTCGGCCGTCCTGGCCGGCCTACTGGCCAGAGGTTATATCGGCAGGAAGGCGCCCACCGAAGTGGTGGAAATCAACAATGTCGAAATGTCCGACGTGTTGATCGCGGCGCGCGACATGCAGATGGGTGAGCGCCTGGCCGAGGGTGCCGTCGCCTGGCGCGAATGGCCGAAGAATAACATCACCACCGCGATGATCACCCGCGACAAAAAACCCAAGGCCCAGGACGAGTTCGCCAAGGCGCGGGCACGGTTGCCCATCTTCGATGGCGAGCCGATCTTCGAGAAGAAACTTGTGCTCCCGGATCAGTCCGGCTTCATGAGCGCGATTCTGCCGAAGGGCATGCGGGCGATTTCGGTGGCGATCTCGGTACGCTCGAGCGCCGGTGGCTTCATATTGCCGAACGACCGCGTCGACGTCATTCTCACCCGCAAGATCGACGACCCGCAAACCCAGAAGAAAGTCGTCCTCAGCGAAACGGTTCTGACCAACGTCCGGATACTGGCCATCAACCAGACCTATCGCCAGGACGAAACCGGAGAAAAGGTCACGGTCGCCGAAGGCAAGACTGCAACCCTCGAACTCGATCCGCGGCAGACTGAAGTCGTCTCCATGGTTGAATCCTCCGGCGAGCTTTCGCTGGCGCTGCGCTCAATCGCCGAGAACGACGGCAAGGGCATGGCGGATAGCGGCCCGAAACTGGCCGACCAGTATAACGGCGGCAAGAAGAAGGGAACGGCCGACGGCGACCTTCTCTACGTCCGCTACGGCATCGAATCAATCTCATCCAGTCGCTGAGGCAAAGCGCCATGTTGTTTGCACAGAAAAAGCCCACGAACCGGCCGGCCGCGGACTGCTTCCGCAAGCTGGTGCAGCTCGCCGCCGCCCTCGCGGTTGCAATACCCCTGGCCTTGACGGCAATGCCGGAGCGCGCTGCGGCCGGAGATTACAGCGGCACCGGTGGATTTGGCGAGGCCGAAGACAGCGGGCGTTTCGTTCGCATCGGCCTGAACAAGTCGGTGGTTATCCGCCTACCGTCCGAAGCCCGCGACGTGATCGTCGGCAACCCCGCTGTCGTCGACGCCGTGGTGCGCAACAAGACCACAGCCTATCTCTTCGGAATTGCCGTCGGCCAGACCAACATCTTCTTCTTCGACGCCAATGGCCGCCAGATCATGGCCATCGATCTGGAAGTGACGCTCGACATGACGGCCCTGCAGAAGTTGATCAAGCGCACCCTGCCCGGAAGCAGGATCACCGTCGATACGGTCAACTCGAATGTCATTCTCGGCGGCACGGCGGTCACCGCGGCGGAAGCCAAATTGGCTGTGGACCTTGCCGACAAATTCACCAATTCAAGCGCCGGCGCCACCGTCGTCAATACCATCAAGATCACCGGCGAAGACCAGGTGATGCTGAAAGTCCGTATCGTCGAGATCCAGCGTGACGTGCTGAAGCAGTTCGGCGTCGACTTGTCGGCCGCAGTCAGCATCGGCGGTTTCGCGTTCAACCTGGCGAGCGCCAATCCCATACGCACCGGCCAGTTCATCTCCCGTTATGCCAGCGGCGGCGACCGGATCACTGCCATCGTCCAGGCGCTGGAGACGGATGGCCTGCTGCGCACGCTCGCCGAACCCAATCTCACCGCTGTGTCCGGCGAGGCGGCGAAGTTCCATGCCGGTGGCGAGGTCGCCATCTGCGGTTCCCGCGACGACAATGGGAACTGCCAGACCGACTTCCGCGAATTCGGCGTGTCGCTGCAATTCACGCCGGTGGTCCTTGACCAGGGCCGCATCAACCTTAGGATCGCAACCGAAGTGAGCGAGCTGAGTGTTGCCACTTCCGTGAACGGCGTGCCCGGCTTCACCTCGCGCAGTGCCGAAACCACCGTCGAGCTGCCGAGCGGCGGATCGATGATGCTGGCCGGTCTCATCAAGGATTCGATGCGCCAGCAGATCAGTGGCACGCCGGGACTGAAGGATCTGCCGGTCCTCGGCAGTCTCTTCCGCAGCCGCAACTATACAGCTAACGAAACCGAGCTGGTGGTCATCGTCACGCCCTATCTCGTCGGTCCGCTGCATGAGAACCAGTTGGCGACTCCCGCCGATAACTTTAATGCCCCGACCGACCGCCAGACCATCCTGTTCGGGCGACTGAACAAGGTCTACGGCACGCCCGGCAAGTATCCGGACGGCGTTTATCACGGCAACATCGGCTTCATCGTCGAATAATGTGTGAGTGGAGAGATCAAAGATGAAGTATCTCATGAATATCGCCGCCGCGCATGCCGGCACCGCAATGGCGCTCTGTGCCGGTCTGGTACTCGCCGGATGTCAGATCACCGATGCGGTGACCGAGGACTACTATGTGCCCACGACGCATTATGAACGCTATCCGATCAAGGTCGTGAGGAAGCCGGTGAAGCTCTCGCTGGCCTCGAAAGCCAGCCTGCAACCGGCCCAGGTCAACGCCTTGGCCGCCCTTGCCCGCCAGGCTCGCGCCGCAGGCATGCCGCGGATCGGCATAAGGCGGCCATCCGGGGGTGGAAACGGCGCGGCACTGTCGCGCGACATCGCCGCCGTACTAGTCCAGCAGGGCATTCCCGCCGAGGCGATCGTTCAGGCCACCTATCCCGGCTCGTCGAAGGATCCGGTGCAGGTCGGCTATGTCCGCAGCGTCGCCATAACCAAGGAATGCGGCGACTGGTCGGACAATTTCTCCACGACCTATCTGAACCGGGCGGCTCCGAACCACGGTTGCGCGGTAACCAGCAACATCGCGGCCATGGTGGTAAATCCCGACAACTTTGTCGTCCCCGAAGCCATGCCGGCGGCACCCGCCTACAGACGCGTTCTGCTGATCAACCAGTTTGTGGCCACGCCTTCCGGCACCAAACCCTGACCGGATGAATTCTACCAGAAAAGAGCCAAGCCATGCAGACGAATGCCATACACCACGCCGACGACCAGCCCCTGGTGGCGCTGGTTCCACGCGTCAATATCCATGCCTTTTGCGACAACCAGCAGACCGCCGAGGTCATGCAATCGGCGTCCGCCGACCGGCGCATGTCGCGTGCGCACGTCACCATCCAGTTGGGCGGGATCATGGCCGCCGTGCAGGTCTATCAGGGCCAACCCACGCCGAACGTCCTGCTGGTCGAATCCCACGGCTCGCGCGATGCGGTTCTCTCGGAACTCTCGCAGCTCGCTCAGGTCTGCCAGCCGAACAGCAAGGTGATCGTCATCGGTCACATCAACGACGTTATCCTGTACCGCGAATTGATGCGCCAGGGGGTGAGCGAATACCTCGTGGCGCCGTTGCACCAGCTTCAGGTCATCGAGACCATAGCCAATCTGTATCGCGATCCGAAGGCCGAACCGGTCGGCAAGGTCATTGCTTTCGTGGGCGCCAAAGGCGGTGTCGGGTCGAGCACTATCGCCCACAACATTGGCTGGCAGATGTCGAAACGCTTCGGCACTGACACAGTGATCACCGATCTCGACCTGGCCTTCGGCACAGCCGGCCTTAATTTCAATCAGGATGCATCGGCCGGCATGATCGATGCTCTCGGCCAGCCCGATCGTGTCGATTCGACTTTCATCGACCGCCTGCTGACCAAGCTCGGCGACAAATTGAGCCTGCTGAGCGCGCCCGGCGGCGTCGACCGCGAATTCAACATCGAGGCCCATGCGGTCGAGACCATTCTCAACGCCGTCCGCGCCAGCGTGCCCTGCGTGATCGTCGACGTCCCCAACCTGTGGGCGCCGTGGATCAAACACACGCTCGTTCATGCCGACCAGGTGGTCATCACCGCGACGCCGGAGTTGGCGAGTCTGCGCAATACCAAGAATATGGTCGACATGCTGAAGCAGGCCCGTCCCAATGACCGGCCGCCGAAGATCGTGATCAATCAGTTCGGCGTTCCGAAGCGCCCGGAAATTCCACCTGTCGAATTCGGCAAGGCGATCGGTGTCGATATTACCTGCGTGATCCCGCACGATCCGCAGTCGTTCGGCATGGCTCAGAGCAACGGCCAGATGCTTTTCGAAGTGGCGCCGAAGTCCAAGGCCGCCGAGGCGATCGCGGGGCTCGCCCAGAATCTCGCGGGCACCGAGAAACAGGTGAAGACCTCGAAATTCTCGCTGTCCCCGATCTTTGACAAGCTTCCGATGTTGAGGAAGAAATAATGTTCGGCAAACGCTCGAGCGATGCAGACAGCAAAACTGCACCCCCGCCGCTGGCGCAATCGGCCCTAAGCCCGGCCGCCGCGGCCGCCGCACCCGGCAACATCCCGGATCTGAACATGCCGCAGGCCGGCGCTCAGGGCGCGCGGCCGGGTGGCTCGCAGGCGGCCGATGCTCAGGCGAAGAAGGACGCCGCCCTCGCCAACAAGCGCTCCGAAAACTACTACGATATTAAGAGCACGATCTTCAACGCGCTCATCGACGCCATCGACCTGACTCAGCTCGGTCAGCTCGACCGTGACGCCGCGCGCGACGAAATCCGCGACATCGTCAACGAGATCATCACCCTGAAGGATGTGGTGATGTCGATTGCCGAGCAGGAGGAACTGCTCGAGGACATCTGCAACGACGTCCTCGGCTTCGGTCCGCTGGAGCCGCTCCTGGCCCGCGACGACATCGCCGACATCATGGTCAACGGCTGCAATTCGACTTTCATAGAAGTCGACGGCAAGATGCAGAAGACCGGCGTGCGCTTCCGCGACAATTCCCAGCTTCTCAACATCTGCCAGAGAATCGTCAGCCAGATCGGCCGCCGTGTCGATGAAGCGAGCCCCATCTGCGACGCCCGTCTCATGGACGGCTCGCGCGTCAACGTCATCGCCCCGCCGCTTGCCATCGACGGACCGACGCTCACCATCCGCAAGTTCAAGAAGGACCGCCTGAGACTGCCCGACCTGGTGAAATTCGGTTCAATCACGCCGGAAGGCGCGACGATCCTCGAGATCATCGGCCGGGTGCGCTGCAACGTCCTGATCTCCGGCGGCACCGGTTCCGGCAAGACCACGCTGCTGAACTGCCTCACCGGCTATATCGATCAAGACGAGCGCGTCATCACCTGCGAAGACGCCGCCGAACTCCAGTTGCAGCAGCCCCACGTGGTGCGACTTGAAACCCGCCCTCCCAACCTCGAGGGCGAGGGCGAAATCACCATGCGCGACCTGGTCAAGAACTGCCTGCGTATGCGTCCCGAACGCATCATCGTCGGCGAAGTCCGCGGACCGGAGGCCTTCGACCTTCTCCAGGCCATGAACACCGGTCACGACGGCTCCATGGGGACGCTGCACGCCAACTCCCCGCGTGAAGGGATTTCGCGCCTCGAATCGATGATCACCATGGGCGGCTTTGCCTTGCCGTCGAAGACCATCAAGGAGATGATTTGTGGATCGATCGACGTGATCGTGCAGGCCGCCCGCCTGCGCGACGGCTCGCGCCGCATCACCCATATTACCGAAGTGGTCGGCATGGAGGGTGAAGTGATCATCACCCAGGATCTTTTCGTCTACGAAATTCTGGGCGAGGATGCCAATGGCAAGATCCTCGGCCGTCACCGCTCGACCGGCATCGCCCGGCCGCATTTCTGGGATCGTGCACGCTACTACAACGAGGAGCGGCGCCTTGCCGATGCCCTGGAAAAGGCGGAAGCCCGCACCGAAGAAGACTGAGCACCCTGAATGGGAGGCGTTGGGACGACATGTACTTTGGAGAAGACATTACCGAGCTGGCGATTTATGTGATGATTGCCGTAGCCGTGGCCGGCGTGGCGCTGGCTCTCGTCTATCCGATGTTTACCGGCGGAACCACTTCCAAGCGCGTCAAGGCCATCGCTGAAAATACGAGGGTCGCCGCGCCCAAGTCGTCGTGGAAGTCGCGCCTGTTCGACGATGCCAAGGAGAGCAAACGCAAGGTCGTTCAGGAGTCGCTCAAGCAGATCGAGGAACGCGAGAAGCAGCGGAAGAAGCGCATTACGCTCCGTACGCTGATCATGCAGTCCGGTCTAGAGATGCAGGTCAAGGTGTTCTGGATGATTTCGGCGGGTTGTGCCGCTGTGGTGCTGGCGGTGGCGCTGGTTGGCGGCGTGCCGTGGTATGTTTCGCTCGTCGCGGGCGCTGTCGGTGGCCTGGGACTGCCGCGCTGGCTGCTGGGCTTCCTGCGCAGACGCCGGCAGAACGTTTTTCTCAATGACTTTGCCGACGCCATCGATGTCATGGTGCGTGGCCTCAAGGCCGGCCTGCCGGTTTCCGACGCCATGAAGATCATCGCCGCCGAGTCGGGCGCGCCGGTCGGCCCGGAATTCTCCGAAGTCGTCGAGGGCCAGCGCATCGGCATCACCATCGACCAGGGCATCGAACGCATGTACGAGCGGATGCCCCTCGCCGAGGTCAACTTCCTGGCCATCGTCATGGCGATCCAGCAGAAGACCGGCGGCAACCTCTCGGAAGCCCTTGGCAACCTCTCCAAGGTGCTGCGCGACCGCAAGAAAATGAAAGCGAAGATCCGGGCGATCAGCCAGGAGGCGAAGTCGTCGGCGGCCATCATCGGTGCGCTTCCCTTCGTCATCATGGGCGGCCTGACCGTGCTCAATCCCACCTATCTCAATCCGCTGTTCTACACCGGTATCGGCAACATGCTGCTGATCGGTTGCGGATTGTGGATGCTCACCGGCGTGCTTGTCATCCGCAAGATGATCAACTTCCAGATATGACCGCGGTCCCCCACAGCCATGATTAATCTCGTCTCCAGCCTCCTGCAGATCGAAACGCTCATCACCGTGCTCGTCGGTTTGGCGGCCTTCGCCACCATCCTGACGGTTGCCGCGCCCTACTTCGAAACCGACCGGCTCGCGGCGCGCATGAAGTCCGTGGGCCAGGAGCGCGACAAGCTGCGTGCCGCGCAGCGCGCCTTGCTAATGGCGTCTCCCGAAGCGCGGCTGCGTGAAAAGCCCAAGACCAGCCTGGTCAGCCAGCTCGTCGAAGCGCTCAATTTGCGCCGGGTTTTCGATACCGAAGCCTCGCGCGACCTGTTGCGCCAGGCCGGCCTGCGTAACGAGCGCCAACTGATGACTTTTCTCGCTGCCCGGCTGATCGCGCCCCTGGTGTTGGCGATTGTCGTGTTCATCTATGCGTCGACGATCTTCGCCGACCGCGTTGCCCCGCCCATGCGCATCGCGGCCACCGGCATCGGCCTGATCTTCGGTTATTATCTGCCGACGATTTTTCTCAAGAACATGGTTTCGCGGCGCCAGTTCTCGATCAAGCGCGCCTGGTCCGATGCCCTCGATCTGTTGCTCATCTGCGTGGAATCCGGCATGGCCATCGAGCCCGCCTTGCAGCGTGTGGCGCGCGAAATCGGCAGCGCCTCCGTGCCGCTGGCCGAGGAACTCGCCCTCACCGTCGCCGAACTCTCCTATCTGCAGGACCGCCGCAAGGCTTTTGTCAATCTAGGCAAGCGCACCGGCCTGATGACGGTAAAATCGGTCGTCACCACCTTGATCCAGTCGGAACGCTACGGCAC
>JANMQB010000523.1:0-9054 GCA_031370155.1 Hyphomicrobiales bacterium
GCAAGCAAGGTCGCGAAGGAAATCGAAATGCCCTGTGCCGCGGCTTCCGTGAGCTTCAGGACGCCCGCCGCTCCGATTGCCGGAATGCCGAGGAGAAAGGCGAAGCGCGCTGCCTCCGGCCGCTCGAAGCCGAGCGCGCGGGCCGCCGTCATGGTGATGCCCGAGCGGCTGGTGCCGGGAATGATGGCAAGCGCCTGGGCGGCGCCGATGACCATGGCGGGAAGCAGGCTCATGTGGGCCAGGCGCCGGTTTGTCAGGCCGTACCGGTCGCAGACATACATCAGTATGCCGAAGATGATGGCGTTCCAGGCGACGATCTGCGGCATGGTGCGAAACGAATCCATCAAGCCCGCCATGTCGAGGATGAGACCGAACGCCACCGCCGGAATAGTGGCGGCGAGGATCAGCAGCGCAAGCTTGCCCCAGGCCGACGATCTTCCCCGCAGCAGCTCGATCATGCCGGCCGCGAGATTGACGCAGTCGCGCCAGAAATACACCACCACCGCCAGGAACGATCCCATGTGCACCATGACATCGGTCATAATGCCCTGGTCCCGCCAACCGGTGAGAAGCGGCACCAGCAGCAAGTGGCCCGAAGACGACACCGGCAGGAACTCGGTGACGCCCTGGATCAGCGCCAGCACAACGATTTGCTCGAGCGGCATCACGGTTCGATTTCCCTCTCCGCCGCAAGCCGGTGTCGAATCGCTTGCCGCAATGTCGGGCGGGTTTTATAGGTCGCGAACGGGTGGGGCAATTGCGGTACTGCGGCCGTTTCGCCGGATGATTAACTTGCATTAGGACCGTGTCCTTCCATCATGCCGTCGCTCATCCATTTCGCCCTCGATCCCTACAGCCGCCGGATGCGGCTGGCGCTCGCCGAATATGGCGTAGCCACCGAGTTGATCGAGGAAAGCCCGTGGAACCCACAGCCCGACGTCGTGGCGCTCAATCCGGCGGGCACGCTGCCGATCTATCTGGAAGACGGCGGCGGCGCCATCTGCGGCATCGAGGCGATCGGTGAATATCTCGAAGAGACGCGCAATCAAAAACTGTCGCTCATTCCCGGCGATGCCGCGGCCCGCGCCGAAGTCCGCCGCCTGACCGGCTGGTTCGATACGAAATTCTATACGGAAGTGTCGGAGCCGGTGGTGAGCGAGAAGATCGTCCGCCGCTTCATGAGCCGCGAGGCGGGCGGCGGCGCGCCCGACATGGTTCGCTTCCGCCAGGCGCTGGCCAGGCTGCGGCATCATCTCGACTATGTCGGCATGCTGGCCGACGGGCGGAGCTGGCTGGCCGGCGATCACCTGTCGCTTGCCGATCTGGCGGCGGCTGCGCATCTGTCGGCGGTCGATTATGCCGGAGACATTCCGTGGGCGGATTATCCGGCGGCAAAGAGCTGGTACCAGCGCATCAAGTCGCGGCCCTCGTTCAGGCCGCTGCTCGCCGATACGGTGCGCGGCACAGTGCCCTCGGCCACTTACGCCGATCTCGATTTCTGACCGTGACCTCTCTTGCCGACCGGCTCAGACAGCGCGCCGCACAGGAAGGCTTCAGCCTGGTGCGCATCGCCCCCGCGGCGGAATTCAATGGCGCCAGCGCAAGATTGCGCGAGTTCGTGGCACTGGGCCGCCACGGCGATATGGACTGGATCGAAGACACCCTCGAGCGGCGCAGCGATCCCAAGCGCCTGTGGACTGAGGCCCGTTCGGCCATCATGCTGGCGGCGAGCTACGCGCCGAAGATCGATCCCATGGCGCGGCTGGGAGCGCGCGGCACGGGCGTCATCTCCGTCTATGCCCTGGGCCGCGACTACCATGACGTGGTCAAGGGCAAGCTCAAGCGGCTCGGCCAGTGGTTCGCCAGTCAATCGGGCGCCGGGATCAAGGTCTTCATCGACACGGCGCCGCTCATGGAAAAGCCGCTGGCGCAGGCGGCGGGCCTCGGCTGGCTGGGCAAGCACACCAATCTCGTCTCGCGCGATCTCGGCTCGTGGTTTTTCATCGGCGCCATTCTGACCACAGCGGAACTGCCTATCGACAGGCCCGAGTCCGATCATTGCGGCGCCTGCCGGGCCTGCCTCGACATCTGCCCGACTCACGCCTTTCCGGCCCCCTACCAGCTCGATGCGCGGCGCTGCATTTCCTATCTGACAATCGAGCACAAGGGCCACATCGCCCGCGAATTCCGCGAGGCGATCGGCAACCGCATCTATGGCTGCGACGATTGCCTGGCGGTCTGCCCGTGGAACAAATTCGCCAAGATTGCGGCGGATGCCCGGCTCGAGGCGCGCGACGATCTCGTGGCGCCGCCACTTGCGGAACTGGTGCAACTCGACGATGGCGCCTTCCGGGCGAAGTTCGCCGGCACCACGATCAGGCGTACCGGCCGCGACCGCTTCGTGCGCAACGCACTCATTGCGCTGGGCAACAGCGGCGATCCGGACCTTGCGCCTCATGCCGAACGTCTGCTCGGCGATGCTTCGCCCCTGGTGCGCGCCATGGCCGTGTGGGCCCTGTCGCGGCTCGCGCTGCCCGACCGGTTCAGCGCGTTGCGAAACCGTCACCTTTCCGGTGAACCCGACGCCGACGTGCGAAGCGAATGGCTGGCGGCGTGAATCATGTGCTGTTCTTCGGGCTCGGTTTCTCGGCACGGGCCCTGGCGGCGCGGCTCCATGCCGGCAACTGGACGATCAGCGGCACGAGCCGGAGCGCGGTGGGCGTCGGAGAAATTGAACTCCTGGGCTATCGCGGCCTGCGCTTCGACGGCCGTATACCGCTTGCAGCCAGTGCCTTCGAAGGCGTCACGCATTTCGTGATCTCAGTCCCGCCCGGCGAGACCGGAGATCCGGTACTTAACCTGCATGGGCGCGACTTCGCTGCGCGGGCGCCAGACATCAGATGGCTCGCCTATCTGTCGACCACCGGTGTCTATGGCGATCGCGGCGGCGGCTGGGTCGACGAAGATTCGCCATTGTCACCGGCAACCGAGCGCGGGCGGAGGCGGCTCGCGGCGGAGCGGCAATGGCTCGCCCTCCACGCGAGCCACGGCTTGCCGGTTCACATCTTCCGTCTTGCCGGCATTTATGGCCCCGGCCGCAACCAACTCATATCGGTTGCCGAGGGCACGGCCAGGCGCATCGTCAAGCCGGGTCAGGTGTTCAGCCGCATCCATGCGGAGGATATCGCGACAGTTCTCGAGGCCTCGATGGCAAGACCCAATCCCGGCGCCGCCTATAACGTCTGCGATGACGTCCCCTGCCCGCCGCAGGAGGTGATCGCCTATGCGGCGGAACTGCTTGGCCGGGAGTTGCCGCCGGAAATCCCATTTGACGAGGCAGGCCTCTCGCCCGCGGCAAGCAGTTTCTATGCCGAGTCGAAGCGGGTCTCGAACCGGCGTATCAAAACCGAGCTCGGCGTCAGGCTTGCCTATCCCGACTATCGCGCCGGGCTTCAGGCGCTGCGCAAGGATTTCACACCATGATGCCGTCGGCGCGCTCGGCCAGCCGCAACACGGTCTCGCGGATGAGCATCAGATTGGCGGGCGTCGAAAGCCGGTGATCGCCGCCCTTGATCAGTGTGAGTACCGCATCCGGCGCCGTGATCGACTGGAAGACCTTGAGCGCATGGGCCGCGGGAACGTCGGGATCGGACTCGCCCTGCAGGATGCGTATTGGGCAGGAGGCGGCCATGCCCTTCTCAAGGATCAGGTGCGCGGCACCGTCTTCGATCAGTTCCGCGGTGATCGGATAGGGTGCGCCATAGGTCGAGGGTTTCATCCAGACGCCCTTGCTGCGAAGGGCATCGCGCGCCTTGGGCGAAAAGGTATCCCACATCAGATCGGCGGTCATGTCGGCGGCGGGGGCGATGAGCACCAGGCCGGCGATGCGATCGACGGCTTTCGGCTGGCTCCGCCGCAGCGCCTGCAGCAGCAGCATGGCAAGCCAACCGCCCATGCTCGAGCCCACCACGATGCGCTTGCCCGGCGCTCTGGTAGTGAACATGTGGACCGATTGCGCCAGCCATCGGGAGATCGTGCCGTCGCTGAAGATGCCGCCGGATTTGCCGTGACCCGAATAGTCGAAGCGCAGGGAGAGCCTGCGGGTTTCGCGGGCCAGCGCCGCAATGGCCTCGGCCTTGGCCCCCTCCATGTCGGACTTGAAGCCGCCCAGCCAAAAAAAGCCGCAGCGTCCAAGGTCCTGGCCGCCGCCATCCTCCAGATAGGCGAGTTTGTCGCCCTCCGGGCCGCGATCGAATTGAATCACCGCCATGGCCTGCTTGACGAGCCCCTCGTTTCTAAGGTCTAAAGCGGTCCTTGCAACCGGCGACAGCTGGATTCGTCAAGACGAATTCCATCATCGCCCTAAAACAGGAGCTACCGGCGACTTGAGCATACCACCCAAGAGGCCAACGATAAACCGCGGAGCCGTCCCCCCGCAAAAGGAAGAAGGACACAAGATCAATCATCGCATCGAATCACGCGAAGTACGCCTGATCGGTGCCGACGGCGAGAACCTCGGCGTGGTGCAGACCCACCAGGCGCTGGCCATGGCCGAAGAGGCCAATCTCGATCTGGTCGAAGTCTCGCCGGACGCCAAGCCACCGGTCGCCAAAATCCTCGATTACGGCAAGTTCAAGTATCAGGAACAGAAGAAGGCGGCGGAAGCCCGCAAGAAGCAAAAGGTCATCGAGATCAAGGAGATCAAGATGCGCCCGATGATCGACGACCACGATTACGACGTCAAGATGAAAGCGATCAAGCGCTTCTTCGAGGAAGGCGACAAGGTGAAGATCACGCTGCGGTTCCGCGGCCGCGAGATGGCCCATCAGGAACTGGGCCAGCAACTCCTCGACCGGGTGAAAAAGGATACCGGCGAGATCGCCAAGGTCGAATCCGAGCCACGCTTTGAAGGCCGGCAGATTGTGATGGTGCTGGCGCCTCGCTGACAAATCGCTGACAGACATGTTCACCCATCTGTCAGACCTCTTGGATTAAGTTCGAAGAGCGTAGCGGCCAATTTGCAACTTCTGCGTTTGGACAGCCGCTACGGGGTTTGTAAGAGGCGTCAGGCGTTGAGACCTAAGATCGTGATTTCTGGCAGTTATTTCCTGGCGCTCTGGCTGACGGGCACAACCCTCGCGAGCCCGGCGGGCTCTCGAAGCCAATGCGGCACCTTAAGGTGAAGAGTTAGCGACATGTCCGACATTTCAACGGTTAATCGGCGCAAGGCTCTGGCCCGGATCAGCGCTCTGGTTCTAGCCGCCTATATCGTGCCCACCGTCCTGACCATCAGTGAGGCGAAAGCCAGTGGCGGAGGTGATGGCGGCGGTGGAGATGGCGGCGGTGGAGATGGCGGCGGAGATGGAGGCGGTGGTGACACCTCCGGCGGCGGTGACGACGATGATAACAGCGGCAAGGATGACGACAGCAAAAAGGCCAGGGACGCAGTCAAGAGCGGCCGTGCCGCATCGCTGAAGGAGGTCCTGTCCATTGTAAGCAAACAGTACAAGGGTGAAGTCGTCAGGGTGCGCTTGACGGGATCGGGCAATAATATGATCTATCGGATCCGCATGATCGATTCACAGAA
This sequence comes from Hyphomicrobiales bacterium, assembly GCA_031370155.1. GTDB lineage: Bacteria > Pseudomonadota > Alphaproteobacteria > Rhizobiales > Aestuariivirgaceae > Aestuariivirga. Next base: position 5,588 of record JANMQB010000523.1, read on the forward strand.
TCGGCTCCTTGAAATCCGCGTCAATGCGGTCTCGCGCAGGATTTTGGCGGTAAAGGGCGTCTGATGCGAATATTGGTCGTCGAGGATGAAGCGCGCATTGCCGCCGATATCGCCGAAGCGATCAATTCCAGCGGATTCATTGCCGAGATATCGGCGGATGGGGAAGAAGCGTGGTTCCGCGGCGGTACCGAGAACTACGCGGCCATCGTGCTCGATCTCGGTCTGCCGAAGCTTGACGGCATTACCGTGCTCAAGCGCGGGCGGCAGGAAGGCGTGGCCACGCCGGTTCTGGTATTGACGGCGCGCGGCGCCTGGAGCGATCGCGTCGACGGGATCGATGCAGGGGCCGACGATTACCTGCCAAAACCGTTCCGCATGGAGGAACTGCTGGCGCGGCTCAGAGCACTGGTGCGGCGTGCCGCGGGACGGGCGCAACCGTCGATCGCGGTGGCCAACGTGATGCTCGATCCGCGCACAAGGCAGGTCAGCGTTAACGGCATTCCGGTCAATCTCACGCCGCTCGAATTCCGGCTGGTGAACTACCTGTTCCATCATCGCGGCCGCGTCATTTCGCAAACCGAACTCAGCGAAAATCTCTACTCCCACGACAGCGAACGCGATTCCAATGCCATCGAGGCACTGGTCGGCCGCCTGCGCAAGAAGCTCAAGGCCGATGTCATCGAGACGCGCCGCGGCTTCGGCTATATCGTGCCCGCCGAGGCGGCATGAGGGGCGGATCGCTGCGGCTCAGACTGCTGGCCGCCGCCGCAATCTCGATCGCCGTCGCCCTCTTCCTCGCCGGTTTGGCACTGGTTCAACTCTTCGAGCAACAGGTACGCGACCGGGTTCTCTACGAGCTCAACAACGACCTCCTGCAACTTGCCGGTGCCGTCGAAGTGGCAACCGACGGCGGCGTCAGCGTTGGACGGCGGCTTGCCGATCCGCGTTTCGAGGAACCCTATGGGGGGCGCTACTGGCGGATCGATTTAGCGGCACCGGGCGAGGCATCGCCGCAGGAACCGCTGCGGTCAAGGTCTCTGTGGGATGCCGATCTTGATCCGGCAAAGCCGGTGCAGGGGCCCGAAGGCGAACGCCTGGTGCAGGTGCAGCGGCTGATCAAGCTCGCGGCCAAGGACAGGGAATTGCCCCTGTGGCTGACGGTTGCGGCGAATGAGGACGAGGTCAAGGTTCCGCTGGAACGTTTTCGCAATCAGTTGATCCTGTCGCTGTCCCTGATTGGCGCCGCCCTCACGCTTGCCGCCTGGGTTCAGGTGTCGGTCGGATTGAGCCCCTTGGCTACCCTGCGCCGCCAACTTGCCGCGGTGCGGGGCGGGCAATCGCAGCACCTGTCGGGCGAATTTCCCACCGAATTGGCGCCGCTGGTCACTGAACTCAACGACGTGCTCGACATGCGCGAGAAATCTCTGGAACGGGCACGCCGCCGGGCCGGCGATTTGGCGCACGGCCTCAAGACCCCGCTGACCGTGCTCTCGGCCATCGCCCGCGACATCCGCAAGCGCAAGCTGGTCAAACAATCGGAGGAGATCGAGGAACAGGCCGATACCATGCGCCGCCATGTCGAGCGGGCGCTCGCCCGCGCCAGGCTTTCGACCGGGCGGAGTCATGTCGCGACGCCGTTGCGGCCAGCCATCGACAAGGTCGTCGCAGCCCTGGCGCGCCTGCCGAAGGGCGACGAGCTGGATTGGGATGTCCACATCCCGGCCGATGCCACGGTGCCGCTGGAGGCGGGGGATCTGACCGAACTCCTCGGCAATCTCCTCGACAACGCCCGGCAATGGGCCAAAAACCGCGTCAAAATTCACTATGAGGTGCCGCTGCTCACCATCGAGGACGACGGGCCGGGGGTACCCGAGGCCGAATTCGGCCGCATCGGCGAACGCGGCCGCAGGTTCGACGAGTCAAAGCAAGGCTCCGGTCTGGGTCTGTCGATCGTCGGGGACATCGCCGATCTCTACGGTCTGTCCGTCACCTATGACCGCTCCGGCCTCGGGGGTCTCAGGGTGGCGATCCGGGTCTGACTTGCATTTGCCCGCGGTTTTTGCTTAAACCCCGCGGTCCAAGCCGCCTGGCCTGTAAAGGGCATGCCATGGCGGCTTCTCTATGCTTTGAAAGGGATAAGCCAAATGCCCAAGATGAAAACCAAGTCCTCGGCCAAGAAGCGGTTCAAGATGACCGCCTCCGGCAAGATCCGCGGCGGTCAGGCCGGCAAGCGCCACGGCATGATCAAGCGCACCAAGAAGCAGATCCGCAACCAGCGCGGCACCACGATCCTGGCACCGGGCGATGCCCGTTTGGTCAAGATCCACATGCCCTACGCGCGCTAAGGACCGGGGAGCACAACCATGCCACGCAGCAAGGGAGGCACCGTCGCACGGGCCGCGCACAAGAAAGTCATCAAGAAGGCGAAGGGCTATTTCAGCCGCCGCAAGAATATCTTCCGCGTCGCCGTCCAGGCGGTGGAGAAGGCGGAGCAATATGCCTACCGCGACCGCCGCACCAAGAAGCGGAATTTCCGCGCCCTGTGGATCCAGCGAATCAATGCCGCCACCCGCGAACTCGGCCTGACATATGGCCGATTTATACACGGGTTGGCCAAGGCCGGGATCGAAGTGGACCGCAAAGTTCTCGCCGATCTCGCCGTGCATGATGCCGCCGCTTTCGCCGCTCTCGTCGAGAAGGCGAAGGCCGCGCAATAAGGCGGTACTGCACGTCGTATTCCGGATAGCTTGGCCGGGCCAGATGGGTGCGATATGCACCGATGGCCCGGCCATTTGATGTTGGGGACAGCATGAATTTGCAATCGCTCGAGCAGAACATTCTGGGACAGGTCGCCGAGGCCCGCGACGAGGCAGCACTTGATGCCGTGCGCGTGGCAACGCTGGGCAAGAAGGGCTCGGTGTCCGAGCGCATGAAATCGCTCGGCGCGATGAGCCCGGAAGAGCGCAAGGAGGCCGGCGCCGCGCTCAATCTGCTGAAGGACAAGGTTGCGGAAGCCATCGCTGCACGCAAGGCGGCGTTGCAGGAGACAGCACTCGAAGCGCGGCTTGCTTCGGAGAAAATCGATGTCACTCTGCCAGTGCGGCCGGAGCCGCGCGGCACCATTCATCCGGTCTCGCAGGTCTGGGAAGAAGTAGTGCAGATTTTCGGCGATCTCGGCTTCGGGGTCGCCGAAGGGCCGCATATCGAGGACGACTTCCACAATTTCACCGCCCTCAACATTCCTCCCGAGCATCCGGCCCGCCAGGAGCACGACACCTTCTATTTCAACGAGAAGCCCGACGGCACGCGCATGCTGCTGCGCACCCATACCAGCCCGGTGCAGATCCGCACCATGCTGGCCTCGAAGCCGCCGATCCGCATCATCGCGCCGGGCCGCACCGATCGCTGCGCCGCGGCCATGACCCATACGCCGAGGTTCCACCAGCTCGAGGGACTGGCCTTCGACG
>JANMQB010000540.1:0-3401 GCA_031370155.1 Hyphomicrobiales bacterium
TTGGCATCCTGAAGAGACCAGATGCGGCTGTGCTTGTTCATGGGTAAATCCAATTCTGACTAGTCAGACTAGTCAGAATTTTTTGCCCCTGTCAAATACAAAACTGCGTGGGCGCGCCGCCTACTCCGCCGCCTCCATATAATTCGCCATGGGCGGGCAAGTACACACGAGGTTGCGGTCGCCGAAGACATTGTCGACGCGGCCGACGGGGGGCCAGTACTTGTCGTGGGGATAGCCCTTCAGCGGGAAGAAGGCCTTCTCCTTGGAATAGGGATGCTTCCACTCGCCGAGCAGCAGGCGATGGGTGTGGGGGGCGTTCTTCAGCACATTGTCGTCGCGGCCGGTCTTGCCCTCCTCGACCTCGGCGATCTCCTTGCGGATCTCGATCATGGCGTCGCAGAAGCGGTCGAGCTCGCGCTTGCTCTCGCTCTCGGTGGGTTCGATCATCAGCGTGTCGGGAACCGGAAAGGACTTGGTGGGGGCATGGAAGCCGTAATCGACGAGGCGCTTGGCCACGTCCTCGACGGTCAAGCCGGTGCGCTCCTTGAGCCAGCGCAGGTCGATGATGCATTCATGCGCCACGAAGCCGCCGGGGCCCGTATAAAGAACCGGGAAATGCGGGTCGAGGCGCCTCGCCATGTAATTGGCGCTGAGGATCGCCATGATCGTGGCCTTGCGCAATCCTTCGCCGCCCATCATGGCGATATAGGTCCAGGAAATGGGAAGGATCGAGGCGGAGCCCCAGGGGGCGGCCGAAACGGCGCCCTTCGACTGGTCCCGGCCCGCCGCCGGATTGACGCCATCCACCACCCTGTGGCCGGGCAGGTGAGGCGCGAGATGGGCCGCAACACCGATGGGGCCCATGCCGGGCCCGCCGCCGCCATGGGGGATGCAAAAGGTCTTGTGCAAGTTGATGTGGCAGACATCGGCGCCGAGTTCGGCCGGGCGCACCAGACCCACTTGCGCATTGAGATTGGCGCCGTCGAGATAGACCTGGCCGCCATGCTCATGGACGATGGCGCAAATGTCCACAACCTCTTCCTCGAAGACGCCATGGGTCGAGGGATAGGTGATCATCAGGGCGGCGAGATCGGCGGCGTGTTCCTTGGCCTTGGCGCGCAAGTCGCCCACATCGACGTTGCCGCGCTCGTCGCAGGCAACCACCACCACCTTCATGCCGGCCATGACGGCGGAAGCGGGATTGGTGCCGTGGGCCGAAATCGGAATGAGGCAGACATTGCGTTGCGCCTGCCCACGCGATTCATGGTAGCCGCGAATGGCGAGAAGGCCCGCATATTCGCCCTGGCTGCCGGCATTGGGCTGCAGCGAGACGGCATCGAAGCCGGTGATCTCGGCGAGCATGGCTTCGAGTTCCTCGAAGAGTTGGCTGTAGCCTTGCGCCTGTTCCAGCGGCACAAAGGGATGCAACATGGAAAAGCCCCGCCAGGTGACGGGGATCATTTCGGTCGTGGCATTGAGCTTCATGGTGCAGGAGCCCAAGGGAATCATCGCCTGGTCGAGGGCGATGTCCTTCATCTGCAGGTGGCGCAAATAGCGCAGCATCTCGGTTTCCGAATGGTACATCTCGAAAACCGGGTGGGTGAGATAGCTCGAAGTGCGGCGCAAGGGCTCGGGGATCGCGTGCTTCAGGCCCTTGTCGAGTTCGTCGATATTCACGCGCTCCAGCGCATCGGTCTTGAACACGGTGAGCAGGCGCTCAAGCTCGGCGCGGCGCGTCGACTGGTCGAAGGAAATGCCCAAATGATCGGCATCGACGAAACGCAGATTGATGCGCTTTTCCTTGGCGCGGGCCCACAGCGTGTGGGCGCGGCCCGGCGCATGGATCGTCATCGTGTCGAAGAAGGCCCTGGTCTTCACTTCGTAGCCGAAGCTCTTGACCGCCGCGGCAAAAATCTCGGCCAGGCGATGGGTGCGTTCGGCCGTCTTGCGAATGCCCTTGGGGCCGTTATAGACGGCGAACATCGAGGCGATGATGGCGAGCAGCACCTGCGCGGTGCAGATGTTGCTGGTCGCCTTTTCGCGGCGGATGTGCTGCTCGCGGGTCTGCATGGCCATGCGCAGCGCCCGGTGGCCCTGTGAATCGATCGACACGCCGATGATGCGGCCGGGCATGGCGCGCTTGTACTCATCCTTCGTGGCAAAGAAGGCGGCATGCGGCCCGCCATAGCCCATGGGCACGCCGAAGCGCTGGGCCGAGCCCACCGCGACGTCGGCGCCGAGTTCGCCGGGAGGTGTCAGCAATGCCAGCGCCAGAAGATCGGTCGCCATGATGGCAAGGGCGCCCGCCGCATGAAGTTTGCCAATGACGGTGCGATAGTCGCGCACTTCGCCCGACGATCCGGGATAGGAGAGAAGTGCTGCAAAGACCGCTTCGGGCTTCAAGTCCTTCATCGGATCGCCGATCACTACCTCATAGCCGAAGCCGCGGGCCCGGGTTTCGATGACGCCGATGGTCTGGGGATGGGTATCGGCATCGACGAAGAAGGCATTGGCCGAGGTCTTCACCACGCGCCTGGCCATGGCCATGGCCTCGGCGGCGGCGGTGCCTTCATCGAGCAGCGAGGCACCGGCAATCTCCAGCCCGGTGAAATCGATCACCACCTGCTGGAAATTGAGCAGCGCTTCGAGGCGGCCCTGGCTCACCTCCGCCTGATAGGGCGTGTAGGCGGTGTACCAGCCGGGATTCTCCAGCACATTGCGGAGGATCACCTTGGGCGTCACGGTGCCGTAATAGCCCTGGCCCAACATCGAGACGAAGACCTCGTTGCGCTCGGCCATCTTGCGCAAGTACGACAGCACGGTGCGCTCGGCCTTGCCCGTGGGCAGGTCGAGCGGCCGCTTGCTGCGGATTTTTTCCGGCACCACCTTGGCGATGAAATCCTCGAGCGATTTTGCGCCGAGGGCTTTTAACATATCGGCGGTTTCGGCATCGCTCGGGCCGATATGGCGGGGAATGAAATTGGCGCCGGGCTCAAGCTCAGCGAGGGTGGGGCGGTTGGGCATCACAGGGCTCCTCAATTATTTCATCCCTCCCCGCCCGGCGGGGAGGGCGTCACCCGAAGGGTGACGGGTGGGGTTGGTCCGGAAAGTGCGGCTGTGATCGAAGCGATCACAGCCGCTCCGCCGGGAAAGCCGTGCTGCGACCCGTCGACTTCGATGACGAGTCTCCGCGTCTTTTCCGCGAAATCGACAATCAATGGGCCGATCGGCGCCTGACGCCTGAAGTGGAATCCCTGTTCCTTGAAATAGCGCAAGTGAACCCACAATTTGACTTCTTGGGGCGTCATGTGATTGCGCAACCAGCGCGCCCGCAGATTGGCCATGTCAGCCCGCCCTTCTCGCTCTCCGTGCCGCACAGACCCCACCCGGCGCGCGGGCCG
>JANMQB010000548.1:0-3635 GCA_031370155.1 Hyphomicrobiales bacterium
CTGATCGCGATGTTCGCCATTCCGCTGGAAATCTTCTCGCGCGAATTTCCCCTGATGGTGGCGATCCGCAACCTGCCGCGCGGCCTGCGCTGGCTGACCCGCAGCGCCGTGCATGTCTCGATCATCCTGACGGTTCTCCTCGGCACGCAGTATGTCTTCGACACTATCGTTTACGGGCGGCCGGCCTTCAGCACCATTGATGTGCATGAGACGGCCCAGGATGCGGTGTTCTGCGCTTTCGTCCTGATCGCCACCGTCTTTGTCCTGGAAATGCGGGCGCTCTTGGGCGGCCGGGTGCTGGCGACCGCGATGCTCGGCGGCTATGCCGCACCGGCCGAGGAGCAGCGCCTGTTCCTGATCGTCGACATGGTGGGTTCGAGCCAGGCGGCGGCGGAACTGGGCGGCCAGCGCTATCACGGCTTCCTCTCCGAGGCCTTCCGGCTGGCGGAGCGCGAGATCGAGGACGCGGGCGGCGAAATCTACACCTATGTGGGCGATGCCCTGTTCGCAACCTGGCGGCTCGAGGAGCCGGAGCGCAATGCCCGCGCCCTCGATGCCACGGCGCGCATGTTCGCAGCGCTGGAACGGGCCGCGGCCTCCTTCAAGAAGACTTACGGCCGGCAACCGCGGATGCGCGCCGTGCTGCATGGCGGCACCGTGCTGATCGGGCAATACGGCGATGTACGCCGCCAAGTGACCTATCTAGGCGAGGTCCTCAATGTCGCCTCGCGCATGGAGCGCTTCGCCAAGAATTGCAGCGTTGAAATCCTGATTTCGGCGCCGCTGCTGGCGCAAACCGCGCTGCCCGCCAGCCTTGCGGCAACCCCTCTGGCGGAGGCGGAAGTGGCGGGCTGGAAGGGGCCGGTCGACATCTTCGCCCTGCGCCGCAAAGGGGCTGCCTCGGACGTGCCAAGTTTAACGGTGACAAGACGATCGGCGCCGGTGGCTGGCGTCGCCCTCCGGCGCATTTGACGGCCTGGCGACCGGCTGCTTTACAGTCCTCCTGGATGTGGCGGAGGATGGCGAATGCACGAGATTCTCGAGAAGCTGGAAGCGCGCCGCAAGATCGCCCGCGCCGGCGGCGGCGAAAAGCGCACCGCCGCCCAGCATGCGCGCGGCAAGCTCACCGCCCGCGAGCGCATCGATGTGCTGCTTGACGAAGGCTCGTTCGAGGAGTTCGACATGTTCGTCGAACACCGCTGCACCGATTTCGGCATGGAGCAGACGAAAGTTCCCGGCGACGGCGTGGTGACCGGCTGGGGCACCGTCAACGGCCGCATCGTCTATGTCTTCGCCAAGGACTTCACCGTCTTCGGCGGCTCGCTTTCGGAGGCGCATGCCCGCAAGATCACCAAGATCCAGGACATGGCGCTGCAGAACCGCGCGCCCATCATCGGCCTGTTCGACGCCGGCGGCGCCCGCATTCAGGAAGGCGTCGATGCGCTCGGCGGCTATGGCGAAGAGATCCAGCGCAATGTCTTGTCCTCCGGCGTCATTCCGCAGATTTCGGTGATCATGGGACCCTGCGCCGGCGGCGACGTCTATTCCCCGGCGATGACCGACTTCATCTTCATGGTGCGCGGCACCAGCTACATGTTTGTGACCGGCCCGGACGTGGTCAAGACGGTGACCAACGAGACGGTGACCGCCGAGGAGCTGGGCGGCGCCTCCGTCCACACCACCAAGTCGTCGATCGCCGACAAGGGCTTCGACAACGATCTCGAGGCGCTCCAGCAGATGCGGCGGCTTATCGATTTCCTGCCCGCGTCCAATACCTCGCCCATTCCGGAACTGCCGGGCTTCGACGATCCCGGGCGCATCGATATGTCGCTCGACACCCTCATTCCCGCCAATCCTAACCAGCCCTACGACATGAAGGAACTGATCCTCAAGACCGTGGACGAGGCCGACTTCTTCGAAATCCAGGACGGCCATGCCAAGAACATCGTCACCGGCTTTGCCCGCATCGGCGGCCGCACCGTGGGCATCGTCGCCAACCAGCCCATGGTGCTGGCAGGCGTGCTCGATAGCGATGCCGGCCGCAAGGGCGCGCGTTTCGTGCGCTTCTGCGACTGCTTCAACATCCCGATCGTCACCTTCGTCGACGTGCCGGGCTTTCTTCCCGGCACCGCCCAGGAATATGGCGGGCTGATCAAGCACGGCGCCAAGCTGCTCTTCGCCTATGCCGAGGCGACGGTGCCGAAGATCACCCTGATCACCCGCAAGGCCTATGGCGGGGCCTATGTGGTGATGGCCTCGAAGCACCTGCGCGGCGATGTCAACTATGCCTGGCCGACCGCCGAGATCGCCGTCATGGGCTCGAAGGGGGCGGCCGAGATCGTCTATCGCGCCGAACTTTCCGACGCGAGCAAGATCGAGGCGCGGGTCAAGGAATATGAGGCCCGCTTCGCCAATCCCTTTGTAGCCGCCGAGCGTGGCTTCCTCGACGACGTGATCATGCCGCATTCGACCAGGAAGCGCATCGCCCGCGCCCTCAACATGCTGCGCCACAAGGAGCTGGCCAATCCCTGGAAGAAGCACGACAACATCCCGCTTTGAGACCATTAAAATTTGAGCATTTCCGGCAAGTTAATGTTAGCGCCGCTGACCTAAGGTCTGCACCCTGTAGTGGAGGGTGTCGCCATGCGGAACATGCTTGCTTGCTTTGGCGGTTTTGGACTTCTGGCCCTGGTGGGTCACGCCCAGCTTGCCAATGTCGCGGTTGTCGAAAATCCCGTTGTGGCGCCCGGCTGGGTGATATTGCCGGAGAACGGCGAGGTCATCAGTATCGTCCTCGACGGCGGACCTGGCAATGAAACGGCCCTCGGATTTGTCGATGTCGCCGTCGCCGGCGTGCCCGACCGGGCTCTGTCGGTTTTCAAGGCGCGGCTGGCGCAAAGCGGTTACGTTCTGGAAAATGCCATGACCCCGGCGGATGCGCTGTTCGGCGCTTCGGCCATGATCGTGGCCAGCGATCCGGCGACCGGCAGAAGGCTCAGGATCGCCGAACTCAATACCCCGTCGGGCCGCGTGCTGCGCGTCTTCTTCACCGATCCTTCGCCCGGATTCGCCCAGATCGGCTCCTGAATTCCGGTTTTGAATTAATGGGCACTTTAGCCGTCTGCTGGAACGGGTTGCGGCCGAGTTGATCAACTCCTCTCTTCAGTCATCCCGGCGAAAGCCGGGACCCATCGCTCCGCGTGACGCGATGCCCATCCGCCTCGGATTTTCCATGGGTCCCGGCTTTCGCCGGGATGACACAAAGTGGAGGCCGACTCAACTCATGTGCAATCGGCTTCAGACGCGCTCGCCGGCGAGATCGTAATCCTCCGCCGCCACGATCCGTACACGGACCATGTCGCCGGGCGAAAGCCCGGTCTCGCCGGGCAGGAACACATTGCCGTCGATTTCCGGCGCGTCCCAGGGCGAGCGGGCGACGGCCTCGTCGTTGTCCGCATCGATCGAGTCGACGAGCACGTCGATCTCGCGGCCCACCTTGGCTGCGAAAATCTCCGCCGAGACCGCCTGCTGTGCGGCCATGAAGCGATGCCAGCGTTCTTCCTTGACCTCGTCCGGCACCTGGGGCAGGCCCAGATCGTTGGCCCTGGCGCCGGCCACCGGCTCATACTTGAAGC
>JANMQB010000560.1:0-7128 GCA_031370155.1 Hyphomicrobiales bacterium
GATCGACGCAGGCTCATACATGGTGGCGCCGTCCTTGCCGCCGCTTAGAAGTTTCACCTTTACCGCCCATGTCTGGCCGACCTTGCCGGATCGCGGCTTCCAGGTCATCGCAGCGCAAGGGCCGCTCAAGATCGCCATCGATGCGGCGGCACTGACGCTCGTTGCCGGAAACCAGCGCCATTCGGTGAAGGCCCGCATGCTGGTCCGGCAATGGTATGCGATCGAGGTTTCGCTCGATGCCCGAACCCGCAAATTCTCCCTCGAACAGAAACCGCTCGAGTCCCACCCATTGATGGACGACGCCGGAAAGGCGGCGGGACGGCTCGTCTCCCTTCCGCCGCCATCCAAGGGATTCTACCTCGCCGGCTGCCCGCGGGAGGACGGCACCATCGGCGCGCATTTCGACGGCAAGATCGAGGCACCGTCGCTCGGCATGATCGCCCGCTGGGATTTTTCCAAAGACATTGAAACCGCCAAATGCCCCGATATGGGCCGCGGCGGGCACCATGGCCGCCTCGTCAATCTCCCCGCCCGCGCCATGAAGGGCCACAACTGGGACGGCTCCGAACATCGCTGGGTGCTGAAGCCCGAACATTACGGCGCCATCCACTTTCATCATGACGATCTCTACGATGCCGGCTGGGAGCCCTCCGTCACGGCGAAGATTCCAGCCGATCTCAAGAGCGGCCCCTATGCGCTGCATGTGAAGTCGGGGCTTAGCGACGAGACGACGACGCGCGAGGATTACATCCCCTTCTTCGTCGTGCCGCGCAAAGGTGCGAGACGCCAAAAAATCGCCTTCTTGGCACCCACCTGCGCCTATATGGCCTATGCCAACCATGCCGAGCACATAACCGCCCGCGAAGCCGAGCGCACGGTCGGGCGGCTGCTGCAATTCGGCCATGCCGACCTTTACATGTACGATCACCCGGAACTCGGCGGCTCGCTGTACGACTGCCATCTCGACGGCTCCGGTGTGTGCTATTCGAGCCGCCTCCGCCCGGTCCTGAATTTCTCCTCGCGCTATCACTCCTGGCTGGGCGGCCACGGTTCGGCCCTGTGGCAATATAATGCCGACACCCACCTCTTCGACTGGCTCGATCACAACGGCATCGATTATGACGTGATCACCGACGAGGACCTGCACTGCGAGGGTTATGGTCTTCTCAAGGACTACCGGGTGATCATGACCGGCACCCATCCCGAATATCATTCGACCCGCATGTGGGATGGTATGAAGCGCTGGCTCGACAGGGGCGGCAGACTCTTGTATCTCGGCGCCAATGGCTGGTATTGGCGGATCGCCTTCCACAAGCACCTGCCGGGCGTGATCGAAGTGCGCCGCGCCGAGGACGGCATCCGCACCTGGGCGGCTGAACCCGGCGAATACTATCATTCCTTCACCGGCGAATTGGGCGGGCTGTGGCGGCGCATCGGCCGCCCGCCCAACATGATCTGCGCCGTCGGCTTCATTGCCCAGGGTTTCGATGTCTGCAGCTATTTCCGCCGCGGCCCTGATTCCCATAACCCCCGCGCCAGCTTCATCTTCGCGGGCGTCGATGAAGAGGTGATCGGCGATTTCGGGCTGATCGGCGGTGGCGCTGCGGGCCTCGAACTCGACTGCATTACCACCGCACTTGGCTCTCCGCCCAATACGCTGCGGCTCGCCTCTTCGGAAAATCACTCGGCGCTGGTGCAGCTTGTCAATGAGGAATTCGGCGTTGTTCCCGTCAATATCGGCGGTGACCAGAACGACCGGGTGCGTGCGGATCTCGCTTTCTGCGAGACGGCCTCGGGCGGCGCCGTCTTTTCAGTCTCGTCGATTTCCTGGTGCGGCTCGCTATCCCACAACAATTATGACAACAACGTCTCGCGCATTACTCTCAATGTGCTGAGGCGCTTTGCCGATGCGAAGCGGTTTGCGGTTTGAGTCGCTACAGCTCCGCATTGGCTTCGCTCGTCACCACGCCGCCGGCATCGGCGATGGCGCCGGTTGCGGCATGCCCCGCCGCCCGTGTGCTCATGACCTCGAAGGGTTGTCCGGCGATGAGCGGCGCGGTGCAACGGTAGGAAAACCGGCGCGGCACGGCACCGAGCAGCTCCGCTGCTTGATTGAGCAGCAGGTTTGCCTGCAAGGGTCCATGCACCACGAGGCCCGCATAGCCCTCCGTTTGGGTGGCATAGGGGTAATCGAAGTGGATGCGATGTCCGTTGAAGGTGAGTGCTGAAAAACGGAACAGCAGGACGGGCGAAGGATCGATTTGCCAGATGAGATCGGCCTTGGGCCTGACGGAAGGCGCGGGCGCCGCGCCGCGGCCTGCTTCGCGGAAGACAAGATCGTGCCGTTCGCGCACGGCAAGCACGCCGTCGGATTCAATGTCATGCCGCACTGTGACGAAACACAGTCTGCCGCTGCGTCCCTGGCGTTCCTGAATATCGGCGATCGTCGTGGTGCGCCGGATTGCGGCGCCGATGCGGATCGGTGCGACCGTCTCTACCTCGCCTCCCGCCCACATGCGGCGCGGCAGTGGCGCGGGCGGAAGAAAATTTCCGCTGGCCTCGCTGCCGTCGGGGCCGAGATCGGTCTCTTCCGGGGTTGGAACTGCGAGGCACCAGTGAAGTCCCGGCGGCGCCTCATCCGGCTTGGCGGGAACGAACAACCGTGGCGCGAGCGTAGCCTGATAGGCGTCGACCAGCCGGGCTGTGACGATGTCGTCGCGCGCTACCCGGCGGCCGATCCAGGCTGACAGCGGCTGCGCCGTAGTCATCAGCTTTGCACCAGCAGCGGCGCCCATTCGGCCGTGCCCTCATCGAAGACATGCAGCTCGCCCAGGGAAATATCGAACCATACGCCGTGCAGCGAAAGCTCGGCGCGGTTTTCCTTCACCCGGATCCACGGGAAGGTGCGCAAGTTTGCGAGCGAATGCTCGATCGAGGCATGCTCGATGTGACGCTCGTGTTCGCCATCCGTTGCGGCGTTATCCCTTGGCACGATGCGGGCCACGTCCTTGACCGCCCGCATCCAGATGCCGATGAAGTCTGTAGAGGTCAGTGGGCTGCCCGCCTGGGTCACGGCGCGGATGCCGCCGCAACGGCCATGCCCCATGATTGCCACGTGCTTGACACCCAGGGAGAGCACCGCGAATTCGAGGGCGGCACTCGTCGAATGGTGGCCGCCGTCGGGCGTGTAGGGCGGCACCAGATTGGCCACATTGCGGACCACGAAGATTTCGCCGGGCCCGGCATCGAACACGGTTTCCGGCGCGGCGCGCGAATCGCAGCAGGCGATCATCATGATCGACGGTGTCTGCTGTCCTTCGCCCAGCCTGCGATAGCGCTCGGCCTCCGAGGCATAGCGCCCACTGCGGAAGCTTTCGTAGCCCTCCATAAGGCGTCTCGGCAAAGGCATAGGCATCTCCCTACGCACTGGAGGCCTCGATCAGGGCTAGCAGGCCCTTGAGGATATCGAGCGGTTCCGGCGGACATCCGGGAATGTGAAGATCGACAGGGAGCACGGCCGAGACCGGTCCAACGCAAGCATAACTGCCGGCGAAGACACCGCAATTCTTAGCGCAATCGCCGGCGGCAACGACCCATTTGGGTTCCGGTGTTGCGGCATAAGTCCGTTCAAGCGCCTGGCGCATGTTCCAGGTTACCGGGCCGGTGACCAGCAGGACATCCGCGTGGCGGGGCGACGCTACAAATTTGATACCGAAGCGCTCGACATCATAGACGGGATTGTTGAGGGCGTGAATTTCGAGTTCACAGCCATTGCACGAGCCGGCGTCAACCTCGCGGATGGCAAGCGATCGGCCAAGCCGCTGGCGGAATCTGTCCGCCAATGCACGTGCCAGTTCCGATACCGAAGCGGAATCCGGTTCGGGGCGATCTATGACCGCCGGTCCTTCAATTAGTGCTCGCAGCAAGAGTGATCGCATGGTTGGCCTACATGTCGTGTCCCGAGTAGGAACAATTGAAGGATTTGTTGCATAGCGGAAAATCCGCAACGATATTGCCCTCGATGGCCGCTTCCAGCATCGGCCACTGGAACCACGACGGGTCGCGTGCATGAAAATGAGCGAGGCGTCCATGCTTGTCGAGACGAAGCCTGATGAAAATGTCGCCGCGAAACCCCTCTATCATCGCGGCACCTTCGCCGGCTTTCAGTGCAGGCGCGGGGCCACGTATCGGTCCTCTCTCCAGGAGCTCCAGCATCTGCCTGATGAGATCGATACTCGATCTGACTTCGTCCACGCGAACCATGAGCCGAGCATCGACGTCGCCTTCGCTGCGCCCCGCCATGTCGAATTTTAACAGTCCATAGGGTGCATAGGGAAATATTGCGCGCGTATCGAATTTCCGGCCCGAGGCACGGCCGACATAGCCCCCGGCCGCGAACTGGGCGGCAAGCGCCGGACGCACAATCCCTGTCGTGACCGTCCGGTCCTGCAGCGACGGAGCTTCTTCATAGACGTGGACAACGGCCTCGAATTGTTTGGCGCAGTGCTTCAGCAGTTGCTCGATAGCGCCGCGGCCTTCCGGCGCCAGATCGCAGGAAACACCGCCGGGCACGATACAATCCATCATCAACCGGTGACCGAAGCAGCTCTTCGATACCTGGAGAATCTGCTCGCGCAAGTGCGCGCACCGGGCGTGCAACACCACCACGCTGGCGTCGTTGCAGATGGCGCCGACGTCATTGATGTGATTGGCCAAGCGCTCAAGTTCAGCCATGATACCACGGAGGAACTCCGCGCGTCGCGGCACCGGCCAGCCGAGCGCTGCCTCAATTGCGCGCGCGAACGCAAAGGAATAGGCCACGGTACTGTCGCCGGAAATACGCGCCGCCAGGCGCGCGGCCCGGTCGATGTCCGCACCCTTGCAAAGCGCTTCGATTCCCTTGTGGGCATATCCCAGCCGTTCCTCCAGCCGGACGATGGTCTCGCCATTGGCGGTAAAGCGGAAATGCCCCGGCTCGATAATTCCTGCGTGCACCGGACCGACGGGAATTTGATGCAGCCCGTTACCTTCGGCGGACAGGAACTCATAGTTTCTTGCAGGGCGCTTGCCGGATTTCTGACTGGGCGCCGCCGAGGGCCAAACGCCATGATCGAGCCAGGCGCGCGCGTCGGGAAGCCCCTGCGGATCGGTTCCGTGGATATCCCGCAATGCGCGCTCCAGCCTGATGGCCGGGGCATGATAGCACCCGACCGAAGGGTAAACACCGCTGCGGGCGGCAAGCGCCACAATCGCCCTCATCTTCTGTTGCTCGCTGAACAGCAGCATCTGGATCGCGCCGGAATCGAACCACATGCCGCCAAGATCCTGGTGACCCGCCGCGCAGCCGGCTGCCAGCTCATGCCAAGTGCGCTCCTTGACTTTTATCCGATGAAAACCGTCCAACCCGGCCGTCTTGCCGCCGGCGAGTTCAGCAATCTCTATCGCGGGTGCGGCCATCATCTGAGGAGCTCGGCTGCACGTTGAAGCCAGCCATACAAGGTTGGCGGCAAATAGATGCCCGCGATCAGGACAAGCGTCAGATGCATGACCAGTGGCAGGATCGAGGCTTGAACTATGTGAGACGGGCTCGACGGCTCGCCAAACAACACCCCCTGCAGCCTCAAGAGCAAAGCGCCGAAGGCGACGAGCAGTCCGAAGGACGGGAACAGCGCCAGCCAAGGCTCGCGCGCGAATGTGGTCGTGAGGATGAGAAACTCGCTCATGAACACACCGAAAGGCGGCAGACCAGAAATGGCAAACACGCCCGCGGCAAGCCCGATGGACAGGCCGGGATGCGTCACGCTCAAGCCGCGAATGTCGGCGAGCCGTTGAGTTCCCTTGGCCTGCGCAATATGACCGACGGCGAAAAAGATGGCCGACTTGGTCAGGCTGTGCATGGCCATATGGAGCAGACCTGCAAAATTCGCCAGCGGCCCGCCCATGCCGAAGGCGAAAGTGATGAGGCCCATGTGCTCAATCGAAGAATAGGCGAATAACCGTTTGATGTCGCGCCGCTGATAGAGCATGAACGCAGCGAAGATCAGCGAGATGAGGCCCATGACGATCATCACGGGACCCGGATCGATGGCCGTGGGATTGGCCGAAACGATCATCTTGAAGCGCAGCAGCGCATAGAGCGCCACATTGAGAAGCAATCCCGAGAGCACCGCGGAAATGGGCGTGGGGCCCTCGGCATGCGCATCGGGAAGCCATGCATGAAGCGGTGCCAGACCCACCTTCGTGCCATAACCGATCAGCAGGAAGATGAAGGCGAGATTCAGCAGCGAGGCATCGAGTTGCGGCGCCGAAGTGAGCAAGAGACTCCAAGTCATGGCTGGAGCACCTTCGCCCAAAGCCTTCTGCCCTGCGAGATAAATGAGAATGGTGCCGAAGAACGCCAGCGAGATACCAACACTGCCAAGAATGAAATACTTCCACGCCGCCTCGATGGCCGCCGGCGTCCGGTAAATGCCGACCATGACGACGGTGATCAGCGTCGCAAGCTCGAGGCCGACCCACAAAAGACCGATATTGTTGGCGGTCAACGCCAGATTCATGGCACCCATCATGCCCAGGAACATGGCGTGATAGAAGCGCACGAATAGTGGCGTCAGCTTTCCCGTTTCGATTTCATGGCCGATATAACTGGCGCTGAACGCCGATGTCGTAAAACCGACCAAGGTGTTGAGGATGATGAACAGAATGTTCACGTCGTCGACAATGAAATAGCTGCCGGCCTCGCGCGGAGCGACGAGCAGAGAAAGTCCTGCGACGAATGTCGCCAGCATGGCGATGACATTACCGATCGCCGAAGCCTTGTAGCCCGGCACCAGCACAAGGACAGCCGCCGCGACGAAGGGGATGCCGATCACCAATGCGACGGACGTCATCATTTGCGGTCGCCCCTGACATTATGGAGGGCCTCGATGTCGACACTGTCGAAACGCTCGCGGATGCGGAACACAAAGACCGCGAAAACAAAGAGTGCGATGAGCACCGAGAAGGCGACGCTGACCTCGACGACGAGCGGCATGCCGCGCGCGCCCGTGGCGGCGAGGATCAAGCCGTTCTCCAGCGACATGAAGCCGACGATCTGGGTGACCGCGTTGCGCCGCGTGATCATCATCA
>JANMQB010000582.1:0-8340 GCA_031370155.1 Hyphomicrobiales bacterium
TGCCACAAGGGCTGGGGCCAGTCGATTATCATTGGCGTTGCGGGAGCGGGCCAGGAGATCTCGACCCGGCCGTTTCAGCTGGTGACCGGCCGCGTGTGGCGCGGCACGGCTTTCGGCGGTGCCCGCGGACGTACCGATGTCCCGAAGATTGTCGACTGGTACATGAATGGCCGCATTCAAATCGATCCGATGATCACTCACACACTGAAACTTGAGGACATCAACAAAGGATTCGATCTGATGCACAAAGGCGAATCGATCCGTAGCGTTGTCGTTTACTAGAAGGAGGTCCGCAGTGTGGTGGTTCACTAAAAGAAACGGCCGAAGAGGCCTTACCAGGGAGGGCGACATGCCTAAAGTATCAATTCATCCGTCAGTGGATAACGGGATAAAGCCCGGCGCGAAGAATTTCGCGGGCGGGACGCTACAGTGCAAATGTTCAAGCAACCCCGTCACGGTCAGCGTCGGTGCGCAGACCGCCCATAATCACGCCTGCGGCTGCACCAAGTGCTGGAAACCCGCGGGGACTACGTTCGCGGTCGTTGCCGTCGTATCGCGCGACAAGGTCAAGGTCAAAAGCAACGAGAAAAAGCTGAAAGTCGTCGACTCCAGTGCCACGATTCAGAGGCATGCCTGCACAGGCTGCGGAGTGCACATGTACGGCCGCATCGAAAATAAAAAGCATCCTTTCTACGGGCTGGATTTCATCCACACCGAATTGTCAAAGGAAAGCGGCTGGTCGGCGCCGGAATTCGCGGCGTTCGTCTCTTCCGTCATCGAGTCGGGGACGAAGCCCAGCCAGATGCCGGCCATCAGGGCCCGGCTGAAAGAGCTTGGTCTTGAGCCCTATGATTGCCTTTCGCCTGCCTTGATGGACGCGATCGCAACTCACGTCGCCAAGCAATCGGGAGTCTTGAAAGAATAGCTCCGGTTGAGTTAGAGGCCGCGCGATTCCTCGCAACGGCCCTCCGGCGCGGAAACTGCCGGAGGATCGACTCCCGGCTGGAAAACGCGGCCAGGACGGAGCCATGTGGACCCCAACCACCCAGTGGCAGTATAGCCGCGGTATGTTGCGTTACGAGAGTGATTCGTCGCGCAAGGAATGGCGGTTAATCGCTGTGTGGATGCCGCCGCAGAGCATTCAAGGCCGCCCGATGGTGTGGAGCTGGCGCGAGATCATGAACGCGATCTTCTACACGATGACACCGCGTCATTCCGAGCCTCCCGGGCCACCACGCCTGGCGATGAAGCCCCTGGCCGGATCATAGGCAATGATGGCGGCGATCAGGAAAGCGGCGGTTGTTCCAGCCACGATGGCAAGCGCCATCCAGTTCAACTTGCCGTGCAGCGCGAAGCGGATGAGCTCGACAGCGTGCGTAAACGGGTTCCACTGGCAAACATAGTAGAGGAGCGGGCTCGATTCCCTGACGCGCCACAAGGGATAAAGGGCGGATGAGGCGAAATACATCGGGAAGATGACGAAGTTCATGATTCCGGCAAAATTCTCGAGCTGCTTGACGAGCGACGACAACAGGAGGCCGATCGATCCGAACAGAAGCCCGCACAGGACGAGCGCCGGCAGGATGGCCAAATAGCCGATCGGCGGCGGCTCGATCTCCCACAGCCAGGCAATCGCCAGAAAGACATAGACCTGCAGGATCGATACTGCCATGCCCGCGGACAGCTTGGAGATGAGGAGGTACCAGCGCGGAAACGGGCTCACGAGAAGCGTACGCATATTGCCCATCTCGCGGTCATAGACCATCGACAGGGATGACTGCATTCCATTGAAAAGCTGGATCATCGCCACCAGACCAGGCGTGATGTAGACTTCGTAGAGAACATAGGTCTCGTAAGGCGGGATAATCGACACACCGAGGACCTGACGGAATCCCGCGGCGAAAATGAACAGCCACAGGAGCGGCCGCACCAGCGCCGCGATGAAGCGTTCGCGTTGATGCAGAAAGCGCAGGCTCTCCCGCCATACGATGCCGATGAGGCAAATGGCATACTGCCGGACCGAGAAGCCGGCGTGCGAGGGAGCCGTTGAATGGGCCGCTGTCATGCCGCCTCGCTTGCCGTCCGCGGCCGGTCGGCACCGGTGAGATTGGCGAAGGCCGACCTGATGTCACGTCCGCCATTCGCGGTGACGACTTCGCCGACCGGGCCCTCGGCCAAGACGCGTCCCTGATGCAGGACCACGACGAAATCCTGCAATGTCACCTCTTCTATGAGATGGGTTGCCCACAAGACGCCGATGTCTTCTTCCGCGACCAGCCGCCTCACGTGACCGATGATGTCGGCTCGCGAGCGAATGTCGAGGCCAACCGTTGCCTCATCGAGCAGGAGAAGCTTGGGCCGATGAAGCAGGGCGCGCGCAATTTCGACCCGGCGCATCTGGCCGCCGGAAAGGCTGCGCACCTTATCCTTCCGCCGGTCGGAGAGGTCGAACCATTCGAGCATCTCAGTCGCCCGCCGGCGCCCGTCATCGCCGGAAATTCCATGCAGCGCCGCATGGTAAGTCAGGTTTTGCATGACCGACAGGTCAAGATCGAGGGTGCGCGACTGAAAGACCACGCCAAGACGGCGCAATGCTTCTCCCGGCGCGCGGGAGATATCGTTTCCGAAAACCTCGATTGTGCCCTCACGGGCGTCGTAGAGGCGCGTGACAAGAGAGAAGAGCGTCGACTTGCCGGCGCCGTTCAGGCCGAGCAGCACGGTGAACCTGCCGGCCGGAACCTCGAAGGACACGCCGTCGAGAGCGCGCCTGGTGCCATAGGCGTGGCCGAGACTCTTTACCGCAAGGGCGGGTGCGTCATTGTCTTTGTTCATGCCGTGAGTAACGCACATCCCGCGTTCCCTGTTCAATCGGAAAGTTGACGATCGCCGGTCCGGTCAGCGCGGCGACACGGCGACGCCCCATGGCAACTGTCCGACTTGGATCGACTTGAGGACCTTGAGCTGCTCGACGTCGATGATCGAAATATCGTTCGACACCCCGTTGGTGCTGATAAGCAACTTCTCATCCGGCGTGAATGCCAACTGCCACACGCGCTGGCCGACGAGCAGATAGTCCTCGACCTCGAATGTCCCGGCATCGATCACGGCAACGCGGTTGGCGGGCCCGAGCGCCACGAAGGCTTTCTCACCGTCTCTGGTGATGCGCACCCCAACCCTCTCTGTCTTGCGACAGAAAGGGCAGAGTTTTAATTCAAGCTGCCGCGATCAGCTTTTGACGAGCGCACCGGCGATCTTCTCGGAGACGTAGCCGAGGACATTGCCGATGATCATCGATATGGCGACCGCCACGGCGACTTTTATAACCGCACCGGCGCCCGCGCCGTAAGCGATGCCGCCTGGAAGAACCACGAGCAAGAACAGCGCGGCGGTCGAGGCATAGCCATAGACCGCGGCAGGAATGGCCGCCAGCGCCGGCACTTTCGCGCCCAGGATCATGATCGCCACGGTGATGCCGACGCAGATGCCGGCGGTGATGGCGGTTATGCCCAACGCCTGCGCCGCGATCAGTGCGATGGCGGCCCAGACGGCGCCCCAGACGTTGGCGATCGCCGAGTTCTTGAGTCCTGCTTCCTTGCCGCCGCAATGGAAGAAGCTTCCCCAACCCACGAAGATGGCCCAAATCAACAAATATGGGCTGCCCACCGTCACGGCCACCCACGTCGCTATTGCACCCAAGATGCCGATGACGACGGCGAGAGCTGTTACCAGATCCATTGTGTATCCTCCTGATTGTTCCCACCACAAGGGCAAAGCCGGAACCAGTCAAGAGCGGGCTGATTGCCTCTAATCGCCTGAAGGCCCCGACTATTTCCCATCCAACCTTGGCTTCGCGGATGACAAAAAGAGAGTTCGCAACACTCCCGCATTCCCCAGCGCTCGGCCGACTCGGACCTGTACCCCGCCATAATGATGCCATGAAATGCGAATGTGGGCAACACCGCTATTGCAGCAGGTGCCGTAACATTCTGGGTGTCAAAGGAAAGGGGTGCTCCTTCCAGGGCCTAGCAAAGCCAACGAAGACGAGCGCCCCGATACCACAGCGTGCTGCGACGATTGAGTGTTTACCGATGGCGTCTGAGTTCGTGAAGGCCACGTGTGCCGAAGGCCTGCAGTAGGGCGAGGGCTATCGTCCGCTTGGCCGCGAGGTTTTGCCGAGATCATCGAGGAGCGGATGAGCGAGGCGGTTGTGCGCCGCTTCGCCAATGCCTTCGAAGATACCTACCCGCGAGCCGCCGCCTGCCTGCGCGGCGAACTCGACGCACTGCTCACTTGTTTCAAGCACAAAACCCTGGCGAAACGGCAAGCCGTCCGCACCACCAATGCCATTGAATGGCACTTCCGCGAAGTCCGGCGCAGAACCAGGCCCATGGGAACTGTCCAGGACAAAACATCCATGGACCGAATCCTCTTTGCCGTCTTCGCAAACGAAAATAAATTTCTGTTTGCTCGTCTTGGGAATTTTCTGTCAAGACCTTGAACTACCTGCCAATTTTGGCAGCACATGATATTAAATTTAATCTCCGCAATTTCAGGTGACTGCTGGCACCACCATTCCCATGGCGCGCGCGGGTCGCTACTGCAGCTGCCAACGGAATGTCCGGGCTCCCGCTCCGCCGACACCATCGATCTGCAATTCGACAGCTTTGGGCATCTCTGCCGGTGGCGTAAATTGCAAAATCACTTTGCGATGGTGCCCACCCGGCGGGTCACCTTGCCATGCCGCCGGCCTGTAGCGGCTGCCAGCCTCGTCCACCAAGACGGCAGACTGGGCAAGATCCTCGTCCAGGGGCTTGGTGTGGGTGTCCATGACGACTTCGAATTCCCAGATCGTCATGCCCGGTCCGAGGGCCATTGGCGTCACGACCACGCGTACCCCAGCTTCATCACTGCTCTGGGCCGCAAACGCCGGCGCAGCAGCCGAGGGGACGGGGTCCAAGAGGACAAGTCCGAAGGCCAGTGCGCCGATGAGCAGCACGGATAACAGCCTCAACATGCATGGCTCCCAAGGTAGGCCCTTCTGGCCAGCCAGACCTGGCGGCCGATATAGGCAAGCCCCGCGGCATTGAACGCAAGACCGACCCAGAACAGCTCGACTTGATATTGCGCGACGAGACTTACCGCCCCTACCGCGCCGAGCACCGGTAACAGGTTGGCGAGATAGTGGGTGCAGCAGGCAAGCATGGCGGCGGTTGACGTCGTGCCGGACGCAGCGATCATGTGATGGGCGTGATGATGCTGCAGGCTCAGTTGCCTCAGATGCAGATACAGCCCGGCCTGGGCGCCAAATCCGAGTGCGAGCGTAACGGTGTAGGGCCAGAACTCGGCGAACTGGGATAGGGTGAAGCTCCAACCCGACACCAGGGTGAGCACGCCGAAATAAATCCCCAGCAGAGCGGAGAACGCCGCTGCACCCAGTGCCCAAGGTCCCATTGCTTCGCGCATTGCGTTCAACCGATCAGTTTGGATTAAATCCCAGCTCTAGCATTCTTCTATCCGCAAACGGCTGAAACTCACTTTGATCTCGATCAATCGCCGCATCGAACTTAAACTTTCCTCTCTTCCGGTCTTGCAGCCATTGCGCGCGGTGCGATAGCCTCGCTTTTCGATCGTGGGACAGGATCAATGCGACAGAGACCCGGTGAGGTTCAGGACTTCCTCGACAGGCTGGAGGAGGCGATCGCTCAAGCAGCGCCGCCCGCGAGCTCGGCTGCCCGGACAGCGGGAAAAATCTTTGCCGCGCTGAAGACGCCTGGCGCGCCAGGCGATGCGGTGCCGGTCACCCTGCCCGTCTGCCGCCATGGGCGCGAGGCCGTGGCCCTCTTGCGCGGGCACGGAAGCCCCGCCGCACGGCTGGCCGAGGCACTCGATCAATTGGCGCCGTCGCTCGCCTGGTCGCGGCGGCCGGGCGCGGAAGCGGCGGGAACGGATTTTGCCGCAGGTCATGCCAATGCCGTCGTCGTTGGGCCCACGGGACTCGAGCGGCGCCAGGATGTGCGCGTCGGCATCAGTGTCATGGCGCCACATATTCAATACCCGGATCACCGGCATCCGCCGGAGGAAGTCTATGTGGTGCTGTCGCCCGGCGCCTGGCGGCAGGGCGAGGGACCATGGTTCGAGCCGGGCGTGGGCGGCATCGTCCATAATCCGCCCGATATCGTGCATGCCATGAAGTCGGGTGCGGCTCCGCTGCTTGCGGTCTGGTGCCTGTGGGAGGATCACTCATAGTCACCGCTCGCCCTTGCGATAGGCCTGCATCAGCGCCTGGGGCACGAGGGCGCGCCGCGACATGAGCACCAGGGCGGCGATCGACAGCAGATAGGGCATCATCAGGAACACCTGATAGGGCACGGCTCCCTCGACGACATGCTGGAGGCGCAGCTGGTAGGCATCGAAAAGCGCGAACAGCAGCGCGCCGAGGAGCGCCTTGGCCGGCCGCCAGGATGCGAACACCACGAGTGCAATGCATATCCAGCCGCGCCCCTGGATCATGGTGGGGAAGAAGCTGTCGAAAGCGGCGGTGGTGAGGAAGGCGCCGCCCAGCGCCATGATGGCACTTCCGGCGGTCACTGCCCCGATCCTGATCGCAATCGGATTGAGGCCCTGCGCCTCGACCGCATGCGGGTTCTCGCCGGTCATTCGCACGGCCAGCCCGAGGGGCGTATGGGCGAGGACATAGGCGACGACAACGACCAGCAGCAGCGCGAGATAGGTCGGCATCGTCTGGTTGAACAGCACTTCCCCGAGAAACGGCAGATTCGAGAGGCCGGGAATTGACACCGGCCGGAATGGAACGATCTTCGGTGGCGTCGAGGACACCGGCAGCCACAGGCGGAACACGAAGTAGGTCAGGCTCGAGGCGAACAAGGTGATGCCCAGTCCCGTCACATGCTGCGACAATCCGAGCGGCACGGTGAGCACGGCATGCAAAATCCCAAAGGCCGCCCCGGCGATGGCGGCGAAGGCAAGCCCCAGCCAGAGATCGCCGCCTTGGTACACGGTCACCCATCCGACGAAGGCGCCGAGCGTCATGATGCCTTCGATGCCGAGGTTCAGCACCCCCGACCGCTCGCAGATGAGCGCCCCGAGCGTGCCGAAGATCAGCGGCGTCGCGATCCGCAGAACCGCCGCCCAAAGGCTTGCCGTGAAGAGGATTTCAAGCGCTTCGATCATCGGCGCAACCGGTAGGTCGTGAACATCAGGGCGACCAGCATGGTGAGAAGCGAGATCGCGACGATCACGTCGGCGATAAAACTCGGCACGCCGAGCGCCCGGCTCATGCCGTCCGCGCCGACGAAGACGACGGCGACGAAGAGAGCGGCCGCCACGACGCCGATGGGGTGTTGCGCCGCCAGCATGGCGACCACAATTCCCGAGTAGCCATAGCCGGGCGACAGGTCGGTGGTGACATAGCCCTTGAGGCCGGCGACCTCGATCGCGCCGGCCAGCCCGGCCAGGGCCCCGGAGAGACAGGCGATGGCGATCAGGGTCCGCGGCAGCGAGAGACCGGCAAATTCAGCCGCCCGCGGGCTCAAACCGGCGGCGCGCGACTCGAAGCCGAAAACCGTACGCGCCTGCACGGCCCACACCATGGCGGCCGCGCCGATGGCAACGAGAAGGCCGATATGCAGGCGCGTTCTCGGCACGAGTTTGGGCAGCGCGACGTCGGGAGAGATGGGCACCGACTGCGGCCAGCCGAATGCCAAGGGATCCCTGAACGGCCCCTCGATCATCATGGAGACGAACAGGATGGCCACGAAATTGAGGAGCAGTGTCGTCACCACCTCGTCGACCCCGAATCTGAGGCGCAGGAGGGCCGGGCCGAGCATGAGCAGTGCGCCGGCAACCGCGCCCGCCAGCATGAGTGCCGGAATGGCCAAGACGCTTGGCAACCCCGAAAGCGCCGAATGGCCGAGTGCCGCCGCCGACAAGGCGCCGAGATAAAATTGCCCCTCGGCGCCGATGTTCCAGAGCCGGACCCTGAAGGCAACCGCGGCGGCGAGTCCGGTCAAGATAAGCGGCGTCGTGCGCGCCAGAGTTTCGGTAATCGACAGACGCGACCCGAAGGCCGAAACAACGATCTGCCGGTAAGCCTCAAGCGGGTTCACCCCGGCGAAGGCGATGAGGATTCCAGTGAGCGCCAATGCCGCCAGCACGGCGCAGACAGGTGCTAGAACAAGCAATGCGGACGGGACATGCGTGCGTCGTTCAAGCCGCAAGGCTCAACCCTCCCACATACCGGCCATCATCAGGCCGATGGCCTTGGCGTCGATCGTATCCGTGGCGACCGGCGGCGAAAGCCGCCCCTTGTAGATAGCCTGG
>JANMQB010000601.1:0-4019 GCA_031370155.1 Hyphomicrobiales bacterium
CGCCCACCTTGGCGGCCATGGCGATGCGCTCTTCGGCTGCTACGGTGAACGAGACGCCGAGCGCCTCGCCCACGGCGCGCGCCTCCTCCATCATCGCCCTGATGATGCGATGGGTGCCGGGATCGGCGGCAAGCTCGGCAAGCGTGCCATGGGTCAGGACACTGATGGGATTGAAGCTGAGATTGCCCCACAGCTTCAGCCATATCTCGTTGCGCAGATTGTTGCGCACCGGGCTCTTGATGCCCGCCGCGGTGAGCAGCTTGCTCAATACAGTCACCCGCGGGCTCGCCTCGCCCGAAGGTTCGCCCACCGGCATGCGCTCGCCATAGTGGTGGGCGATGACGCCCGGCGCCTCGATCTCCGCCGCCTGCCAGACCACGCATCCCAAGGCCCGCTCCGGGCCTATGCGCGACCAGATGGTGCCGCCCGGATCGACGCTTTCGAGCCGCCGCCCGTCATGGGGCCCGCCATGCTTGTGGAAATACCACCAGGGCACGCCGTTCTGGGCGAAGAGAATGGCCGTGTTCTTGCCGATCAGCGGCTGCAATTGCTCGATGACCCCCGGCACCGCATGGGCCTTGAGCGTCAGGATGATGAAGTCCTGGGGGCCGAGTTCCGCCGGAATTGATGTCAACTTTGGACGCACGGTGATCGTCTCGCCGCCCTGCTTCAGCGTCAGGCCCCTGGCCCGCATGGCCTCGAGATGGGGGCCGCGCGCTACCAGCGAGACGTCGGCCTCGCCCTTGTGAGCAAGCCTCGCTCCCACATAGCCGCCGATGGCGCCCGCGCCG
Organism: Hyphomicrobiales bacterium; assembly: GCA_031370155.1. GTDB lineage: Bacteria > Pseudomonadota > Alphaproteobacteria > Rhizobiales > Aestuariivirgaceae > Aestuariivirga. The sequence goes on from JANMQB010000601.1 coordinate 792, forward strand.
AAAATGCAGATGCTGGTCATGCGAGCCCCAGCTTCTGTGCGAGGCCAATGCGTTGCAGCTTGCCGGTCGCACCCTTCGGGATCTCGCCGACAATGACGATTCTGCGTGGGACCTTGAAGGCGGCAAGGCGCGCATTGGCGAAGTCCTGCAATTCGCGCTCGTTCACCGAAGCGCCCTCGCGCAGCACAACCGCCGCCGCCACGTCCTCGCCGAGCTTGTCATGCGGCAAGGAGAAGGTCAGTGCCTGATGCACGGCGGGATGCTGCATCAGCACCTCGTCCACCTCGACGGGCGCTACCTTCTCGCCGCCGCGGTTGATCATCTCCTTGAGGCGGCCGGTGATCTTGAGATAGCCGTCCTCGTCCATCACACCCTGGTCGCCGGTGTGAAACCAGCCGAAGGCGAAGCCCGCCTCGTTGGCCGCTGGATTGTTCTCGTATCCCGCCGTGACATTGGAACCGCGGGTCACGACTTCGCCTTCCTCGCCGGGCGCCAAGAGCCCGCCGTCCGGCGCCATCACCGCGACCTCGGGTCCGGCAGCACAGCCGACGAAGCCCGGCTTGCGCTTGCCCGGCGGCAATTGGTTGGACGTCATCTGGTGGGCATTCTCGGTCATGGCATAGGCTTCGATCACCGGGCAGCCGAAAATCTCTTCGAGTTGCGCGAAGACCGGAACGGGGAGTGAGGCCGAGCTTGAGCGGATGAAGCGCAGCGGATGGGCCTTGATCGCTTCGGCATGGCGCGCCGCACGGGCGAGGATCGTCTGATGCATGGTGGGCACCGCCGTGTACCAGGTGGGCTTCGCCTCTTCCATCAAGGTAAAGAATTTCAATGCATTGAAGCCCGGCGTGCAGGTGACCGAGCCGCCGCTCACCAGCGTTGCCAGGACCGCCGCCACCAGTCCGTGAATGTGAAACAGTGGCATGATGTTGAGGCAGCGGTCGGTGGGCGAAAGCTGCAGGGTGCGCGAGATGTTGTGGGCCGAGGCGATGAGATTGGCGTGGGTGAGCGGCACGATCTTGGGCCGCGAGGTGGTGCCGGATGTATGCAGCAGCAAAGCCACGTCGCTGCCTTGGGCCAGTCCGCCCCTTGCGGCTTCACCCGCCGCGCCGCCCGTGATGGTGAAGCTTCCCGCCTCCCGCGCCGGCATCAGCGTCAGCAGCGCAATGCCGAGGCGGCGGGCGGCGGCGATTGCCGGTGATGAGCTCCCCGCCTCGACCAGCAGGGCCTTGGCCTTCAGGTCCTCCATGTAGAAATGGAATTCATCCTCGCGATAGGCGGGGTTGAGCGGTGCCGCGGTCGCCGCCGATGCACAGGCGACGAAGGTCGCCGCCATTTCCGGCCCGTTCGGCAGCACCATCGCCAGCCGGTCATTGCGGCCGAGGCCGAGGCCATTGAGCGATTGGACGATTGTCTCGCAGAGGTTTGCGAAGGTTCCGTAACTCATCGCGACGCGCTCGGGTGCGGCGAGTGCCGTGGCATCGGGCGGCTGATTGGCGATCAAGTCCTTGAGGATCATGGGCACTCATTGCGCAGTTTTCATGGACCCGTCAACGTCCCTCGGCTAAACCGCCGCCATGACCGAAAGACTCGTCATAGCCTTGGCCCAGCTCAATCCGACGGTGGGCGCCATTGCGGCCAATCTGGCCAAGGCGAAGGCGGCTTGCGCTGAGGCCAAGGGCGCCGATCTCATTTTGTTTTCCGAGCTTTTCCTCGCCGGCTATCCGCCGGAGGACCTGGTGCTGCGGCCCTCATTCGTCGCCGCCTGCAAGACGGCAGTCGAAGAGCTTGCCGCCGCAACCAAATCCGGTCCCGCCGTGCTCATCGGCCTGCCCTGGCGCGAGGGGGCGAAGCTGCACAATGCGGTGGCGCTGCTCTCCGGCGGCAGTATCGAGACGCTGCGCTTCAAGCACGACCTGCCCAATTACGGCGTGTTCGACGAAAAGCGCGTCTTCGATGCGGGACCCGCGCCGGGCCCCGTCGTAGTCAAGGGGGTGCGCATCGGGGTTCCGATCTGCGAGGATATCTGGACCGAGGAGACCTGCGAGACGCTGGCCGAAACGGGTGCTGAAATCCTGCTCGTCCCCAATGGCTCGCCCTTCGAGCGCAACAAGGACGATGTGAGACTCAATCTGGTGGTCGCCCGGGTCACCGAGACCGGCCTGCCGCTTGCCTATCTCAACCAGGTGGGCGGCCAGGATGAGTTGGTCTTCGACGGCGCCTCCTTCGTGTTGAACGGCGACCGGTCGCTCGCCCTGCAGATGCCGATGTTCGAAGAGGAGCTGGCGCTCACCGAATGGACCAAGGGAGCGAATGGCGGATGGCGTATGGCCAAGGGCGAGATCGCCAGGCTTCCCGAGGATGAAGAAGAGACGTGGAAGGCCTGCGTCCTCGGTCTCAGGGATTATGTCGACAAGAACCGCTTTCCCGGCGTGGTGATGGGGCTTTCGGGCGGCATAGATTCCGCCGTGGTCGCCGCCATGGCGGCGGATGCGCTGGGCAAAGCCCGTGTCCATTGCGTGATGCTGCCTTATGCCTATACCAGCAAGGAGAGCCTCGTTGACGCCGAGGCCTGCGCCAAGCTCCTGGGCGTGCGCTACGATGTGGTGCCGATCAAGGAGCCGGTTGAAGGTTTTCTTTCGGCGCTGAAGCCGATGTTCGCAGGCAAAAACCGCGACGTCACCGAGGAGAATATCCAGTCGCGCGCCCGCGGCACGGTGCTGATGGCGATCTCCAACAAGTTCGGCTGCATGGTGCTGACCACCGGCAACAAGTCGGAAATGTCGGTGGGCTATGCGACGCTTTATGGCGACATGAACGGCGGCTTCAATCCGATCAAGGATGTCTACAAGACCGACGTCTACCGCTTGGCCTCATGGCGCAACACGCAAGGCTTCGTAATCCCCGAACGCATCATCACCAAGCCGCCCACGGCGGAACTGCGCGAGAACCAGACGGACCAGGACACGCTGCCGCCCTATGAGGTGCTCGACGACATTCTCTCCTCCCTCGTCGAGAACGAAATGCCGGTCGCCGAGATCGTCAAGCGCGGCCATGCGGAGGCGCTGGTGAAAAGGGTGCAGCACATGCTCTATGTCGCCGAATACAAGCGCCGCCAGGCCGCACCCGGCGTCAAGACCACACGGCGCAATTTCGGCCGCGACCGGCGCTATCCGATCACCAACGGCTTCCGGGATGGGCGCTGAATGACCGTCGTCCGCTTCGCGC
>JANMQB010000024.1:0-4884 GCA_031370155.1 Hyphomicrobiales bacterium
CACTGATGCGGTTGGTGCCCTTTTCGTATTTCTGCACTTGCTGGAAGGTTATTCCCAGGAGTTCGCCCAGCTTCTCCTGGCTCATGCCGATGAGCTGCCGCCGCATGCGGATGCGGTTGCCCACATGCACATCGACGAAATTCGGTTCCCGTCTTGTCATTTTGTCCCCAGACCCATTGCCCCCGGTCTGACTTGCGTATGCCCGCCACAACCGCACATTCGTGCCGGTGGAACGTGCTCACGAAGTTGTGATCAATAATGCACATAGCTGCGCCGCGCAAACAAATTACGCAAAAATCGCCGAATCTCACTGTTTTTGACAATTACAATAGATCGACACCATGCGTCATTTTTTACGGCCGTTCAATACCGCCGCCGCAGCCGTCGCGAGTACAACCAATAGCAGCAATGCGAGATCGCCGATGCGCGCATAAAGGGTTGGCGCGACGGCAGGCGGCAGTGTCGAATCGATGACGTTTTCACTCATCAGCGGCAAGCTTGCGCCAAGCCTGCCATGCGCATCGATGATGGCGGAAATGCCGGTGTTGGCGGCGCGCAGCACCGGCAGCCCCTGTTCGATGGCGCGCATGCGGGCCTGCGCCAGATGCTGATAGGGTCCGGTGGAATTGCCGAACCAGCCATCATTGGTGACGTTGAGCAGCCATTGCGGCCGCTTGGCGCTATCGACAAGATCTTGGGGAAAGATCGCCTCATAGCAGACCAGCACACCCGCCTCCGGCGCACCGGGCACGGGCAGCGTCACCGGCCCCGGCCCGGCGGCGAAACTTCCCGGCACCGTCACCATTTTGCGAAAACCCAGAGGCTCGAGTAGCCATTCGAAGGGCAGGAATTCGCCGCCGGGCACCAGCCGCCACTTGTCGTAATGGGCAACCACATTGGCTTCGCCGTCGAAGACCAGCACGCTGTTATAGACAAGCGGAGCGCCTGAAGCGTCCTTGCGCTGGGGATCGCGGCGGATCGCGCCCATGATCAACACCGTCTTGCCGTTCAGCACACGGCGCAATTCGGCGCGGGCGGCGTCGCTCTCGTCAATGAGGAAGGGCACTGCCGATTCGGGCCAGATCACGTGGCTGATATCGGCGATCCCGCGCCGATAAGTGGCCGACGGTCGAATGGTGAGCGCCACCAGCTTGTCGAAGATTTCCCGGGCATTGTCTTCGCGCCATTTCTCGTCCTGCGCGATATTGGGCTGGACGATGCGCAGCCGTACACCGGCCACTTCGCCCGCCGCCGCGCCGGCAAGGCGGATGTATCCCCAAGTCCAGCCGAGCGGCAGAAGCAGCACCACGCAAGCCGCAATCGCCGCGTCGCGCCGCTGCCAGTCCCGGCGCAAGAAGATCGCGGGAAGGCCTGCCCACAGGACGATCAGCAGGCTGAGCCCGGTCATGCCGGTGAGCGAGGCGGTCTGCGCCAGGGCCCCCATGCCGTCGGCGGCAAGTCCCGGTGCGGCCCACGGAAACCCCGTGAACAGCCTGCCGCGCAGGAATTCCGCGACCGCCAGAGCCGCGGCAAAGCCGAAAATCAAGGACAGCCCGCGCCATGGCGTGAGTTTCACGGCCACGGCCGCCAGCCCCCAATAGCCCGCCATGCTGCCGGCCAGCGCTCCCACCGCGAAGGGCATCATCCACAAATAGGTCTTCGCATCGACGAGAAAGGCAAAGCCGATCCAGTGGAACGACACGGCAAAATAGCCGAAGCCGAAACCCCATCCCGCCGCCAGCGCCGCCCGCCAGTTGCGAGCCGCGATCCCTTCCAGGAGCAGCAACATGACCGGAACGGACATGACCAGCACCGGCCACAGCCCGAAGGGCGGCAAGGAAAATGCCGCCAATGCACCGGCCGCAAGTGCAGCCAGGAACCGTTTCCATCCCGAAAGCCGCCGGATATTTTCCGCCAGTCGAATCATTGCGGCACTATAGGTGGTGCAATCATTCTCTGATAGAAAGGCAGCAATCGAGGGAGCATCGCCATGAACGAGGCCGTCCGCAATCTCAAGCCCGCCGGGGGCATGATCCTGATCGAGCATCTGCCCTTCGCCACCGGCAACGGCATTGCCGCCCGTGCCCGCATCGGGCTCTTGGTGCTGGCTACCGATTATACCATCGAGCATGAATGGCGCCGCATCATCACACCCCTCGAGGGCGTTGCCCTTTATCAGAGCCGCATCCTCAACGATAATCAAATAACGCCCGAGACGCTGCGCGCCATGGAGCCGCGCATCGCCACCGCAACCGATGTCATTCTCCCCGGCGCCCGCCTCGATGTCGTCGCCTATGGCTGTACCTCGGCGTCGATGGCGATCGGCGAGGAGAAAGTGTTCGAGAAAATCCGCTCGGTGCGGCCCGAAGCGAAATGCACCACGCCGATCACCGCCGCCTTTGCCGCCTTCCGGGCCTTGGGGGCAAAGCGCATCGGCGTGCTCACTCCCTACCGCGCCGACGTCAATCGCATCGTCGCCGATTATATCCGCGCCCGCGGCTTCGATGTGCCGGTCTTCGGCTCCTTCAACGAGGAAAACGATGCAACGGTCGCCCGCATCGCCCCGCAATCGGTGAAGGCGGGCGTCATGGCGATCAAGGACAAAGCGAAGATCGACGCGGTCTTCGTCTCCTGCACCTCGGTGCGCCTCGCTGAAGCCGCGCGGGAGATCGAAGCCGAAATCGGCATTCCCATCACCTCCTCCAATCATGCCATGGCCTGGCATGCGCTCCGCCTGGCGGGCGTGGATGACCGGCTGCCGCAATGGGGCTCGCTCTTCTCGCACTAAGCCATGACTGAAATTCCCGGCGATTGGTATGAAACGCAGAGCCTCGGCGACCGGGCGTTCAACGTCTTGCATCTGCCCGGTCATTCGCCCGGATCGATCGCACTTTATGAAAAATCGACGGGAACGCTTTTTGCCGGCGATACCGTCTATGACGGCGCCCTTTTCGACACGGTCTATCATTCCGACCGGGCGATTTACCGCGAGTCGCTGAAAAGATTGCGCGAGCTTCCGGTCTCTGTTGTTTATGGCGGCCATAACGGCGTCTTCGGCCGCGACCGGATGATCGAGATCATCGACGCCTATCTGGCGGGCGGCCAGGCGATCGGCGACGTTTCAAACTGGATAAAGGCGCATGGTTAAGCTCACATCCCTGTGGAAGGCCAGCAAGATTCTTCATGACGAAGTGATCGCGGCGCGCGGCCATTGGAGCCGCATCATCAATCGCGGCGAAACCCTTCGCATCATCGACACGCAGGGCAAGCAGGCCGTCGATTTTCTCTGCTACAACGCCGGCGACGCCGACGAACGCTACCACGCGCCCAACACCATCAAGAAGGCGGGCGCGATCCTGCTGAGCAAGGGCAATGTCCTCTATTCCGACCGGGCCCAGCCGCTGTTTACCATCGTCGATGATACCTTTGGCGGCCACGACACCATCGGCGGCTGCTGCTCGGCCGTTTCGAACCAGCTGCTCTACGGCATTCCCCACCCCGGCTGCCGCGAAAACTTCCTCGAGGCGCTCATGCCCTACCGGCTCGGCTGGCGCGACATCGTGCCGAACATCAACTGGTTCATGAAAGTGCCGGTCGATGCCACGGGCACCGTTAAGATCGCCGACGCCGCTTCCAAGCCCGGCGACTATGTGGATCTGCGCGCCGAGATGGATGTGCTCGCCGTCATCTCCAATTGCCCGCAGGTCTTGAACCCCTGCAACAATTACTTTCCCACCCCCATCCGCGTCACCGTCCTGGCGCCGGAGGAAAAAGAATAAGGCCGGTCACCGCTGCTTGGCCACGTCCTCGGCCATCGCGCACAGGATTTCGAACATCATGGTGACGCCGGCATAGGCCGTCATGCCCGACGGATCGAAGGGCGGCGAGACCTCGACCACATCGGCGCCCACCAGATTGAGACCCCTCAGTTCACGGAGCATCTGCTGCGCCTGAAAGGTGGTGAAGCCGCCCACCTCCGGCGTGCCGGTGCCCGGCGCATAGACGGGATCGAGCATGTCGATATCGAAGCTCACATAGACGGGGCCGTCGCCTACGATCTTGCGCGCCTCGGCCATGACCGCCTTCGGCCCCTTCTCCATCGCCTCTTCGATGCGCACCAGGCGCACGCCCATCTTCTCGCCGTACTGAAAGTCCTCGAGGTCGTACATCGAGCCGCGCAGGCCGATCTGGATGGTGCGCTTGGGATCGAGCACACCGTCCTCGATTGCCCGTTTGAACGGCGTGCCGTGGGTATATTTGAAGCCGCCGAAATAGCCGTCATAGAGATCGGTATGGGCATCGAAATGGATCATGCCGACGGGCCGCTTCTCGCCCAGCGCGCGCAAAACCGGCAGCGAGCAGAGATGATCGCCGCCCGCCGACAGGGGCCGGATGCCCTTGGCGACCAGCTTCTTGAAATAAGTCTCGACCCGCTTCAGTGCGTCATCGACATTGGCGGGATTGACCGGACAATCGCCCAGGTCCGCCACATTGGCGAGATCGTAGGGCACGATGCGCATGGTCTGGTGCATGCGCCGCACCATCGAGGACTGGTCGCGCATCTGCCGTGGGCCATGGCGGGGGCCCGGCCGGTTGGTCGTGCCCCCGTCCCATGGAATGCCGACGAGGCCGATGTCGATGTCCTTTGCCTCCTCCAGCGGCACATGCGGCAGGCGCATGAACGTGGCGATGCCGCCGAAGCGGGGCGTTACGAGTCCGGAAACGGGTTGGTTGAATTTGCTCATGGGTTCCTCAGTTCTTGATGACCAGCTTGCGTGGAGTCTTGCACAGGCATTCCGAACCCTTGTCCGTAATCAGGATCGTCTCCGACAGTTCCAGCCCGCCGTCGTCGAGCCACAGGGCCGGCATGAAATGCAGCGTCAT
>JANMQB010000025.1:0-1949 GCA_031370155.1 Hyphomicrobiales bacterium
CCGGCGGCTGCCCGTTTGCACCCGGCGCCAAGGGCAATGTGGCCACCGATCGGGTCGTGGCGATGCTGGAGGCCCATGGCTTCACCACCGGCATCGATGCCCGCGCCCTGCGCGACGCCGGCAATTTCATGTTGCAAATTCTGGGCCGCCAGCCATGACCCAGCCCTATGAAACGATCCGCCTGGAAACCGATCGGCGCGGCATCGCCCGCCTGGTGCTCGACCGTCCGGAGAAGCACAACGCCCTCAACGCCGCCATGATCGCCGAGTTGACCGACGCGGCCACCCATCTTGCGGGCCAGCCCGACGTGCGCGCCGTGGTGATGTCGGCCAGCGGCAAGAGTTTCTGCGCCGGCGCCGATCTCGCCTGGATGCGGGAGCAGTTCGACGCCGGCTGGGCGGCGCGTCTGGCGGAAGCCGCCCGGCTGGCCATGATGCTGCAACTGCTCGACGAGTTGCCCAAGCTGCTGATCGCCGTCATCGAAGGCCCGGCCTTCGGCGGCGGCGTCGGCCTCGCGTCGGTCTGCGACATCGTGCTGGCCGGGCGCGAGGCGAAATTCGCCCTTACCGAAACCAGGCTCGGCCTGATCCCCGCCACCATCGCGCCGTTTCTTCTCCGCCGCATCGGCCTCGCCAACGCCCGCCGCTTCGCGCTGAATGCCAATCCGTTCGGCGCCGAGGAGGCGCGCTCGATCGGCCTCGTGTCGGAAATCCATGCGCCGCGCGACTTGAGCGCGGCGGCGGAACGGCAACTCGACCTGGCGCTCGCCTGTGCGCCCGGTGCCATCGCCGATGCCAAGCGGCTGTTGCGGCGTGTCGCGGCAGGCGCCGTCCCGCAATCGGAGACCGTCGAAGCACTGGCCGGCCGCTGGGAAAGCGCGGAAGCCCGCCACGGCGTCGAAGCCTTTTTCCTGCACGGGAGGCCGCCATGGGCACAGTGACGAAAGCCCAAGACCCGATCGTCATCACCGCGGCGAAGCGCACGCCGATCGGAAGCTTTCAGGGCGCGCTCTCCGGCTTGTCGGCGCCGCGGCTCGGATCGATCGCCATCGCGGCGGCACTGCGGCAAGGCGGGCTCGAAGCAGTGGACGAAGTCTTCATGGGAAATGTGTTGCCCGCCGGGGTGGGCCAGAATCCGGCGCGGCAGGCGGCGCTCGGTGCGCGCCTGGCCGACAGCGTTCCGGCCACCACCGTGTCGAAAGTCTGCGGCTCCGGCATGAAGGCGCTGATCCTCGGCCACGACAGCATCGCCGCCGGCAGCAACGCCCGTGTCCTGGTGGGCGGCATGGAGTCGATGAGCAATGCGCCCTACCTGCTGCCCAAGGCGCGCGGCGGTTTGCGGCTGGGCCACGGCGAGGTCAAGGACCATATGTTCACCGATGGGCTGGAGGATGCCTATTCCGGCCGGCTCATGGGCACCTACGCCGATGATACCGCCGAGGCCTATCAGTTCTCCCGCGCCGATCAGGATGCCTATGCGATCCGCTCGCTTGAACGCGCCCTTGCCGCCCAAGCCTCGGGCGCATTCAACGATGAAATCGTAGCCGTCGATGAGCCCGCCGCGCGCGCCCGAGTCTTGCTCGACCGCGACGAGCAACCGGGCAAGGCCGATCTAACCCGCATCCCGCAACTGCGGCCGGCCTTCCGCGAGGGCGGCACGGTGACGGCGGCGAACTCATCGTCGATTTCCGATGGCGCCGCCGCCCTCGTCATCATGCGCGCCTCCGAGGCCGAAAAGATCGGCGCAACACCGCTCGCCGTCATCGCCGGGCATGCCGGGCACGCCCGCCAACCGGAACAGTTCACCACCGCCCCCATCGGCGCCATCGAAACACTTCTTGCAAAGCTCGGCTGGCGCTCTTCGGAGGTGGAACTCTACGAGATCAACGAAGCCTTCGCGGTGGTGGCCATGGCGGCGATCCGCGATCTCGCCCTGCCGGCCGGCATCGT
>JANMQB010000091.1:0-7430 GCA_031370155.1 Hyphomicrobiales bacterium
CCCGGGCGATCTGCACTCCGACGATCTTGGCCAGCGGCGGAAGGCCGGCGAGTTTCAGGAGGCTGCGGCGGGAGAGTTTCATGGGCGGGACTGCTCCGAGCGTGATTCGCCACTATAGATACGCATTTGCGCGGCCAAAAGAAAACACCGGCAAGGGTGTTGCCGGTGTTAAATCAAGGTCAGATTTGCGGCCTTTACGGGGCGGGGAAGGGCTTCGGCGCATCCGACAGTGTCGCCAGATAGGCGAGCAGGTCGGCCCGCGTCTGGTCCTTCTTGACGCCACCATAGGCCATCTTGGTGCCGGGCACGGCTTCCTTGGGCGCCTTGATGAATTCATCGAGCGCTTCATAGGTCCATTTTTCGGCCGCTTTCGCCTTCATCGCATCGGAATAGGCGAAGCCCTCATGCGCCGCGTGGTTGCGCTCGACAATCTCCCACAGATTGGGCCCCACCTTGTTCGGACCGCCCTTGGCGTAATCGTGACAGGCCGCACAGGCCTTGGCCGCCGCCGCACCCTTGGTTACATCGGCCGAGGCAAGCAACGTGCCCAGTGAAACCGCAGCCACCTCTCCGCCGCCGCCGCCTTCTTCGCTGCCGGTTGCGGCTTCCGCCACTTCGACGGCAAAGCCGGGCTTCTCTGGGGCCTCCGAATGGTAGATTTCCGCCGTCAGCTCCTTGAGCCCGAATACCACCAGCGCCGTCCCCAGAACCGCGCCCGCCATCTTGTTGAATTCAAAGCCGTCCATCGAGCCTTCTGTTCCTTTGAGCCTTTGAGCCGGCGCGGAAACTAATTGTTTCTCGGGACCACCGCAATACGTATAAGACGGCCATGAGCAATTTGCCACGCCCTCGCCCAAGCCCATGATCGACAACCACAATACCATTGTCGTCATCCCCACCCGCATGGCCTCGACGCGGCTTCCCGGGAAACCCCTGGCCGATATCCATGGCTTGCCGATGATCGTCCATGTGTGGAAACGGGCGGTCGAAGCGAAAGTCGGGCCGGTGCTTGTCGCTGCGGCAGAGAACGAGATCGCCGAAGTTGTGCGGGCCCACGGCGGCGATGCCATTGTCACCGATCCGGCCCTCCCCTCGGGCTCCGACCGCGTCGCTGCGGCGCTTCGCCTGCGCGATCCCGGCGGTAGATATGATTTCGTCCTCAATCTCCAGGGCGATCTTCCGGTAATCGAGCCCCTGGCCATCCAGCGATGCCTGGCGGGCCTCATCAACGACCAGGTCGATATTTCGACGATCGCCGCCCCGATCACCGATCCCGCCGATGTCGCCAATCCCAATATCGTCAAGGCCATCGCGTCCCTGGGTGGCGACCGCGAAGTGGCCTTCGCCCGCGATTTCGTCCGCCGCGTCGGTCCCGAACACGAGCTGCCCTACTGGCACCATATCGGCCTCTATGCCTATCGCAGGGTAGCGCTGGAACGCTTTGTCGCCCTGCCGGCGAGCCCGCGCGAGGCAGAACGCAGACTCGAACAGATGCGCGCCCTCGACAATGGCATGCGGATCGCCGTGGTCCGCGTTGACACGGTGCCGCTCGGCGTCGATACACCGGCCGAGCTCGAGATCGCCCGCCAGTTGCTGAGGACGCCGTCATGACATCGAAGATCGCCTATCAGGGCGAAGCCGGTGCGAATTCCCACATCGCCTGTCGCGAGGCGTTTCCGCAGCATGAGCCCATGGCCTGCGGCACCTTCGAGGACGCGTTCCAGGCGGTGAAGGACGGCGAAGCGGCGGTGGCGATGATCCCGATCGACAATTCCGTCGCCGGGCGCGTCGCCGACATCCATCACCTTATGCCGCGCTCCAATCTCTATATCGCCGGCGAGCACTTCCTCAGAGTGCATCACCAGCTGTTGGCGCTGCCGGAGGCCGATCCCGCCGCCCTCAAGACCGTGCACAGCCATGTGCACGCGCTCGGCCAATGCCGCAAGGCGATCCGCGAATTGAAGCTCAAGCCGGTGGTCGCCGCCGATACAGCGGGCGCGGCGCGCGAGCTGGCCGAGATCAAGGACAGGACGCGGGCGGTGATCGCCACGTCGCTGGCCGCCGAAATCTACGGGCTGCATGTGATCCGCCGCAACATCGAGGACGAGGAGCACAACACCACCCGCTTCGTGGTGCTGTCGGCCGCCCCGCAGGATGCCGGGCCCGAGGATGGACCGGTGGTGACGAGCTTCGTCTTCCGGGTCCGCAATGTGCCGGCCGCGCTCTACAAGGCGATGGGCGGTTTCGCCACCAACGGCGTCAACATGACCAAGCTCGAATCCTACCAGCTCGAAGGCCAGTTCTCGGCAACCCAGTTCTATGCCGATATCGAGGGCCATCCCTCCGAGCGCAATGTCCGCCTGGCGCTGGAGGAACTGGAATTCTTCACCACGCACTTGCGTGTGCTTGGCGTTTACAAGGCAAGCCCCTATCGTGCCGAACTCGCCCGCATGATGCAGCCCGCTCAGGACGGCTGAAACGCCAGCCGCATGAGCCGGTTGGCGAGCGCCATGGGCGGCGGCGCCCGCAGAGCGTTCTCATGGGTTCCGTTGAGCATGTCCTCGACTTCGGAGCGGGAAAACCAGCGGGCGTCTTCGAGTTCGCGCGTATCGATGCGGATTTCGCGATCGAGCGCCTCGCCGATAAGGCCGATCATCAGGCTCGATGGAAACGGCCAGGGCTGGCTCGCCACATAACGATAGGCATGGGTCCTGATGCCGGATTCCTCCAACACTTCGCGGCCCGCGGCTTCCTCGATGGTTTCGCCCGGTTCCACGAAGCCGGCCAGCGTCGAATAGACGCCGACCTGCCAGGAAGTTTGGCGGCCAAGGAGAATTGAGTCGCCATTGCGCACCGTCATGATGACGACCGGGTCGGTGCGCGGGAAATGATCGACCGAGCAGGACGGGCAATGGCGCCGGTAACCTGCATCCTTCACCGCCGTTGGCTGACCGCAATTGGCGCAGAAGCCGTGACGCTCGTGCCAATGGACGATCGAGCGCGCCTGGGCGAGGAGGGCGAGCTCATGGGCAGGCAGCAAACCTTCGACTGCGAGACCGCGCAGATCGCGCAGATTCTCCGCCGCATCGCTGTGGCAGGCGAACCAGGCGCCCCCGCCCGCATCGATGCCCAGCAGATAGTGTTCACGCGCCTGGCCGTTGCGGCCGGTGTGCAGCCTTCCGTCCACGACGATGGTGCGGTCGCCATTGATGTGCACGAAGTGCGTTTCCGCCGCTGCCAGCGATTGCGCAAGCCAGTCGGCATCGCCCCGCCGGTTGGCGCTGCGGTCGAGGTGATTGCCGCCGAAAGCAAGTGGCCGGTCCGAGGTCATCGCCATCCACAAAAGCAAACGCGCCCGCGGGGCGCATTTCACCCGGGGCGCGCCCTACGCGCAAGTCGCGGTCGTCAGGCGCTGTTGGCCGTCTTCGGCGCCGCCGCCGCTTCGCGCTCCTTCAGCATGCCGTCGACGACGACGACGGTGCGCTCGAGATCGGCGATGGCGTCCTCGAGTTCGATCCGCTGCTTGCGCAGCGCTTCGAGGCGCTCGCGCATCTTGGTCGAGGCGATGCGCAATTGCGTCAGTTGGCCGTCGCGGAGATTGTAGAGATCGAGCATCTCCTTGATTTCTTCCAGCGCGAAGCCGACCTTCTTGCCGCGCAGGATGAGCTGCAGGCGGGCCCGGTCGCGATAGCTGAACAGTCGCGTCCAGCCGCGCCGCGCCGGATGCAGCAGCCCCTTCTGCTCGTAGAAGCGCAGGGTTCGCGGGGTGACGCTGTATTCGCGGCAAAGTTCGGTGATCGAATAGGTGCGATCCCGGTTCGAGCGGTCTTTCTGTTCGGCTCCGGCCATTGTTCTTCTCCAGCGGGATGACGGGCGAGTGCTGACGCGACCTACATATATCCGTGGCGTCAACTTGTACAAGGGCATATGCAATTGTCCTGCCAGATTTGGCCGATCTCCGGGATCATTTTCGGCCGCCTCAGAGCGCCAATTTACCTCTGGAGATCAATTGCTTAACTGAATCTTTACCAAACTCGTTAACTTTCAGACGGGGCATTCCCCGCCGCCCGTGAGTCCAGTCCGATCCTTTCGCCGGGACCAGGGGCGGCCAAGGCAGAGAGAAACTGAATGAAACCGGGCATTCCGTGGAGTGTGAAGGGCATCGAACCGGAAGCTCGGGAAGCGGCAAAGGATGCCGCCCGGCGTTCCGGAATGACACTCGGCGAGTGGCTCAATTCGGTGATTCTCGACCAATCCGACGATGCGTCCCAGGTTGCGGACCGTCGTGGCGATGCCGCGCCAAAAGAATTTTCAGCCAATGAAGAGCGCTTCGGCGATACCGACGACACCACGATCCGGCTTGAAGACATCGCCCAGCAGCTGACCCGCCTGGCCCAGCGCGACCAGCAGTCGGCATCGATTCGCGCCTATGAGCAGCCCGGCCGGCAGCGCCAGGACGTCGAATCGATCAACCGCATCCTGAGCCGTCTCGACGGCAACGAACGGCAAACGGCGAGCGCCCTGTCCGCGGTCAATGAGCGCCTGTCGATCCTCGGCAACCAGATTGCCCAGGTGGCCGAGAAGAAGCCCGAGGACGTTCCCGGCCACCAGGCGCTCGAGACGGCGCTCCGCAACATCGTCGACCACATCGAAGTCAGCGAGAAGCGTACCCGCGAGTCGCTCCGCCTGATGCAGGATCGCATGGGCGACATGGCCCAGCGCGCCGCCGAATCCACCGCCGTGCAGCAAGCCGTTCCCGCCTTCAACGATCTTGAAATCCGATTGAACGAATTGGCGCAGCGCGTCGAGCGCTCCGAGGCCACGGCCAGTGCCAGCCTGCCGGATCTGGTGCGCAAGGAACTGGGCCAGCTCGCCGAGCGGGTGGAGCAGGTCCGCGAGGCCTCCGAATCCTTCGCCGCCAAGGCGCAATCCTCGGCCGTCGGGGCCGCCCAGGCGGAATTGCACGACATCGAATCCCGCATTCTCGGTCTCCTCAAGGAAGCCCAGAATGCGCTTTCCGACAGCGCTGGCAATGCCTCGGAGATGCAGCGTATGCGCGCCGAGATCGGCAGTCTCAATCAGCGCATCGACGATGTGAAGACCGATGCCGCATCGGAACGCGACGTGCATGCATTGCGCGCGGCCTTCGAGCAGCTGTCGGCCAGGGTGGCGCAGGGGCCCGATCTCAGGCCCCTGGCCGATATGGACCGCCGCCTCGCCGATGTCGCCCAGAGGCTGGAACAGAGCCAGGCGGAGGCCGGCAATCAGCCGCAGCTTAGCGACCTCGAACGCCGTTTCGCCGAGCTCGACCGGCGGCTCACCGATGCCGTGCAATCGAAAGACGACGGCCGCGCCGTTGCCGCCCTCGAACAGCAGATCGCCGCGGTCAACGAGCGCGTCGCCCGCACCGAGCAGCAGCTCGGCCATCTCGAGACGATCGAGCGCGCCATCACCCAGCTCTACGAAAGCGTCGATCAGAATCGCAACATGGCCCGCGAGATCGCCGAGGATGCGGCCAACCGGATGGCCGAGCGGATCATGGGTGTGCAGACGCCGGCCCACGGTCCTTCGCCCGAACTCCAGGCACTCGAGGAGGGTCTGCGCGCCGTCGGCGAGACCGCCGCCAGCGCCGAATTGCGCAACCAGGAGACGCTCCAGGCGGTGCACGAAACGCTCGAGCAGATTGTCGTGAAGCTCACCGAACTGGAGACCGCTTCGCCCGGCCACCAACTGGCCCTCTCCATGGTGCAGCAGGCAGCCGCCAGAGCGCCGGAGCCGCAGGTCCACTATCAGCCGCCGCCGGAACCGCCGCCAGCGCCGCCGCCGGAGCCTGCTCCCGCTCAGCAATACGAGCCGCAATTCCCCGAGCCGCTGCCCACGCCGCAGCCGTTCAATCCCTTCCTTAAGCCGCAGTCTCCGGCCTTCGAGACGCAGGTGCCGCCGGTTGCGGCCATGCCGCCGCATATGGCCGCGAGCGCTCTCGATCCGGCCATGGCTGACGACTTCATCGATGCCGCGCGGCGCGCCGCCCAGGCCGCCGCGGACAAGGTCGAGTTCGTCGATACCACAACGGCCGTCGAGGCGGGCCGCAAGGCCGTCGGCCGGAAATCGGGATACAGGCTGCCGTTTCTGAAGCCCAAGACCGGCACCCAGCTCAAGATTGAGCCGCCCGCGGAAATAAGGCCGGTGCCGATCCTGAAGGCCCCCGCCGACATGGCCGGCAAACGGCGCAAGCTGCTGATTGCCGGCATCGTTCTGCTCGCCGCCGTTTCCGCCTTTACCTTCACCATGCTTGGCAAATCATCAAAGCCGCCTCAGTCCGGCGCCATCGAAAGCACCGTCAAGCCCAAAGCCGAACTGCCGCCGCTACCCGGCGTCTCCGTCAGCGCAATCTTCATCGATCCTATCGCCGCCGCGGCCAGTGAGTTCTTCACCGGATCGCTGCCGCCCCAAAAGGATCCAGCCCTGACGGCGATTGTGTCCCAATCCGATGCGGCAGCCGCATCGCTCGAAATGCCGCCGGAAACCATCGGCAGCCGGAGCCTGCGCCAGGCGGCGGCCAAGGGCGATGCCGTCGCCCAGTTCATCGTCGCCGGCCGCTATCTCGATGGCAAGCCGGTGCCGCAGGATTTCGCCAAGGCCGCCTATTGGTACCGGCAGGCTGCGGCGCGCGGGCTGGCGCCGGCGCAATATCGCATCGCCTCCCTGTTCGAGCGCGGCAAGGGCGTTGCCCAGGACATGGCCATGGCCCTTCTGTGGTATGAGCGCGCCGCCGATGCGGGCAACGTCAAGGCCATGCACAATGCCGCGGTGATCGCCGCCGGCGGCAAGCTGGGCAAGTCCGACTATGCCCGGGCCTTCAAGTGGTTTTCGGCCGCCGCCGCCCATGGCCTGAAGGACAGCCAGTTCAATCTCGCGGTTCTCTATGACCGTGGCCTCGGCACCAAGGCCGATCCGGCCGAAGCCCTGTTCTGGTACGCCCAGGCCGGACGCCAGAAAGATACCGATGCCGGGAAACGCGCCGAAACCCTGATGGCCACCTTGCAGCCTGTGGCGGCGGACGCGATGCAGCGGCGGATCGATGCCTGGAAACCGAAGCCTGCCAAACAGGACGCCAATGTCGTGACGGTGACCGACAGTGACTGGAAATATGAGGGCGGCGGGGACGAAACAGGCAGCTTGCCGGTGTTTCACCGCAAGGTGATGGCCGGAGGCTTCGTGCATCTGAAAATCAATCCGCCGCCGCGCTTGGTCATCTGACCCGTACAGCCGGGAACTTGTGCACGGCGCGGCCGCCCAGCATCCACACGTCATATTTGCCGTGCCGGAACAGCGGCGCGAAAGGCTCGGCCGAGATGCTGAGCGCGCCCGTATAGCTGCCGAAGGCCGGCATGACGATGCGGCGGTGATCGGCGATGAAACACTTGCAG